>NZ_JAGWCX010000076.1:0-19338 GCF_020657775.1 Clostridioides sp. ZZV14-6345
TAATATTTAAATATTACAATAGTAAGTTTTAAATGTCAAGCTAGTTAAGTTATTTTGATTGTATAATTGTTCTTACATTTATCAAATTATGAATATTTATTATACAATAATTTTATTTACGTTCATTAATGTTTATTGATATTTTATGAGGCTAATTGAACTTAGAAATACAAAGGATTTAACACTTATGTCAAATATTATAATAAAAGGGCTTACACACAATAATCTAAAAAATATATTCTTTAAAATTCTCAAAAATAAAATTGTTGTTTTTACTGGAGTTTCTAGTTCTGGAAAGTCTAGTATTGTATTTGATACAATTGCAGCAGAATCACAAATACAGATGAACGAAACATATTCTTCATTTATCAGAAACAGACTACCTAAATATAGAAAACCTAATGTAGAACTAATTGATAATTTAACTGCTTCTGTAATCGTAGACCAAACTCCTCTTGGTGGCAATGCACGTTCCACAGTTGGTACTATAAGCGATTTGTATTCATCATTAAGATTATTATTTTCAAGAATTGGACAACCATATGTAGGAACAACTTCACATTTTTCTTTTAATGACCCTAATGGTATGTGTAAAAACTGTTCTGGTATTGGTAGAGTTAAGGTAATCAACAAAGAAGTTCTGTCAAAATTATATAAAGGTAAAAATATAGTTGATATACTGTCCATGACAGTAGCTGAGGCTCTTGAATTCTTTACAGAAAAGAAACAAGTTTTTCCTGTTTTATTCTAGTTTATAGATTTACATTTTAATTTTATTTTGATAGAAATTAATATTATAAAAGCTATAAATTATAAGATTTCTAATATAATTTATAGCTTTTATTTTTTACAAATATTGTTTTTCTATTGATTTATTAATGAATTTTACTGAAAGGTTATATTTATAATAAGTAAACACATATATAACGAATAAATCTACAATCTATATGCCTATAAGCTGAGTCAATTCACCAACATATGTCAACTTAAGTTTGTGCATAGCTCGTGTACAAGCAATGTACAGCAAACTACGGTCATAATCACTACAATATGTTTTTTTGTTTACTGAAGGAACAATAACTTCATCAAACTCTAGACCTTTTGACATTTTAATAGAAGTTATGGACACTCCTTTTGTAAAACTAGAACTTTCAGAAGATATTAAGTTAACATTATATTCTTGTTTTAAAGCATTATATATACCTTCTGCATCACTATCTGTCTTTAATATAATACCCAAAGTTGCATTATCACTTTTTCTAAACTCTTCAATTTCTATTTTTATCTTAGCTATCTCATCCTGTTCATTATTACATTTAACTAAAGCTGGTTCTTCGCCATGTCGTTCAATAGGTTCCAGTGAAGATACATCTTGAATCTTCTTTGCAAAATTAATAATCTCAAAAGTAGAACGATAACTCTTGTTCAATGTAACTAGTTCTCCTTCATTATATAGTTGTCTCATATCATCTAGTGTATGAGTATGATTAGGATTAACCAATTGCCCAAAATCTCCAAGAATAGTCTTTTTACACTTAAAAAGTAAGTTTATTACAGCATATTGAATAGGAGTATAATCCTGCATTTCATCAATAACAATATGTCTTATAATCTTATCTTCTTCTAATCCTTCATACGCAGCATGAATATATATAAATGGGTATACATCTGCCCATTCAAGTGTTTTCTTTGCTGCCATCACAAACATGTTTGATATATCCATTTGTTTAAAAAAATCCTTATACAATGTAAGAGTATTTTTTATTGTCAACATTCCATTCAAGCTCTTAAGTATACTTTTTACTCTTGGTAAATCATCTTCCATAATATTATCTGATTCAAATCTATAATGAATATCTTCAGCCACTTTATCTAACCTTCTCTTAACTGGATATCTATTATATGCCTCAAATCTACTCTGTATCCAATCACTTTTAGCTGTAAAGCCTCCAAAAGTGTAGTCTTCTGGAATAAAAATCTTATTTGGCATTTGTTTTATATAATCATCAATAAGTTTTACAAAATCAAGTGTAGACTTAAAACGCACTCTTTCAGCCCATTTAGCATCATTTATTTCTAATGGGTCTTTCTCACTTTCAAAATTAATAACTCCCTCTAATTGTACTTCTGCTATATTTTCAAAACTTAATTCACACAATGGTTCTTCTCCAAGTTCAGGAAGAACATTAGAAATATAGTCTCCAAAGACTTTATTGGGCGATAGGATAATTACATTATTTGCTGATATTTTATCTTTAAATCGATAAAGAAGAAAAGCAATTCTGTGTAATGCTATAGATGTTTTCCCAGAACCAGCCACCCCTTGAATAATTAGTGTATCAGCTTTATCATTTCTAATAATTTGATTTTGTTCCTTTTGTATTGTTGAAATAATTGACTTCATCTTTTCATCTGAAGTATGACTAAGCTCCTTTTGAAGAATATCATCTTGTATATTGATGGAACTTTCTAGTGCGTATTCCAATTTTCCATTTTTAATTTTAAATTGTCGTTTTCTTGTTATTTCTCCATCCACCCATCCTATTGGAGCATCATATCCTGCTTTTCCTATTTCATAATCATAAAACATACTGGCAATTGGAGAACGCCAATCAAGTATTATAAGCTCATCTTCATAATCAAATGCAAATCTACCAATATAATACTTAGATTCATCATCCATATCTTTCAGTCTAAAATCTATTCTAGCAAAGTACGGAGAATCTTTAATTTTATTAATCTTATCTCGAACTTTTACCATAAAAGCTCCATAGTTATCTATTTGTTTTAGTCCTTGTTCATTTTGAAACATTTCATGCGGGTCTATTTCACCACGATTTTTTACCATATACATTTTAGCATCCATATAATCCTTGTCAAGCTTGTCAACAAGGTTTTCAGCTTTCTTAAAAGCATCGTCTAGCTTGTTATTTATCTCTATTAGATGTACAATCTCATCTGGAAAAAAAGTTAATAACTCTGTATCATGTTCATACATATTATGTTTAGAGTTGGATGCAATAGTATTGCAATTTACTACTTGCTTATTTTCAGACATTTAAATCCTCCTTGTTAATTAAGTACTTATATTGAATCATTATACTTAATTGTGTTTTGGAGTTTTTAATCATTCTTGCTATTTAACTTAAATGTTAACTTTAAAGTTTCTTTTTTCAAAAACTAAATCTTTCTATATTTATGACCATAAGTAATCTTACAAGCAAAATACATTGAAAATAGGAATACTCTTATATAAATTAATTCAAACAAAAAATATGTGGTAAATTTTTCATCTAATCTACTATTAATTTTCCCTATTATCTGTTTCTTCTACACAAGGAAGGACAAATTTTTGAGTAGGATATCCAAATTCCACAAGCAATTCTGCTTCTGCAAAGCCCAACTTCTTTATCATATCTCTATGACCTGTATCAGCTTTATCACCCTCTCGAAAAGTAGTAATTGAAATATCAGTATCTATCAAGAAATCTTCAATAACTTTCTTCAAAAACACTTGTGCAATGTCTGAATTACGATACTGTGGATGTATTCCAAAAAAATCAATGCTCCTAGTTTCTCTATTAAACACCATATTTGCAATAGCAACATTATTAAGTTTTAATATTAAAGCTCTTTCTTCTAAAATATACTGTTCTAATTGATATATATATTCTTCCTCTTGCAAATTTGGAAATCCATCTATGACTAATCTCACTAAATTCATCCATAATGGTATGTCAGACATATTTGCAAGTTTAATTTCTTTTTCCAACTCTAGTACATTTTTTAAAAATAGGTTATCTTTTTTCAAAACAAATCTTAGCTGCAAAGGATAAAATTCTTGTTCTTTCCTATATTTATTTGGAGATTTTTTGTACATAGCTTTAAATATAGAAGTGAATGCCTGTTGACTTTCATATCCAGCTATCAACGCAATTTCGATGATTGGTTTCTTTGAAAATACCAATAATTTTGCTGCTTCTGTCAACTTTCTTCGCTTTATATAATCGTGCATTGTCAGACCAACAGAAGATGTGAAAGTTCTATGTAGGTGATATTTTGAATAATGAACAGCATTAGCAACTATATCTAAATCCAGCTTTTCTGATAAATGCTCCTCTATATAGTCAATAGCAGTTATGACATTAATTACTTTATAAGACATTGCAGCTTACCTCCTTTTATCCATGCAACATTATATCAATTGTCACTTAATTATATTTAATAAATCTTGCTATTTTATAAACAAATTTATTGTTTCTATGTACTTTATTTAATACTATAAACTTAATGATATTCTTATATGTTTTCCAATCCTAATAATAACTATTTTCTAAATAACATAACGCCTTAATCCCTTATATAAATTCTCAATTCAAAAGTTTAATATATCACTTTCTACTTTTTGATTAAATACTCTAACCCTTTAATCTTCAACAACCGTTCATTTAATTGCTTACCATTAGCAAAATCTATTTTTAACTAATCTTGTTTTGTATGTTGAACGTACTCTACAATTGTGCCATCGGATGTTTTACTGTCATATTATATCCTGTAGGAACTTTTTTCTTATCTCTTACCACAACTGCTCCATTCTTTAATAGATAACTTCTCCATTCATTAACAGAATCAACCATAAAAGTAGACTTAGTTTCTATAAATGATTTGAGAGAATCATCAGAACCAGATAATAGTAAGACATTTCCTATTTGTGCTAATTCTAATACAACTTCTTTGTAAGAGAAACGCAAATAACATTTTCCTTTTAAAAAATTCTCATAAAATGGTATTGCTTTTTCTATATCTTAAATATAAAAACGTGTTAATATATCATATATCTTCATACTTTCCCCCTATATCTATCTATATTATTTCTTCTAAATTATAACACTCTAAAAATTATATAACAATAAATTAAGTATCCTTGACTACCTTAAATACACTTTCACAATGTGTTTTAGCTATTATCAGAATACAAAAATTAAACCTCTTTATTACCATTAGAATAAAATTTATACAGTAAATATTCTTTTTGTTATCACATAATAGACAATAATTTTTTAATCTCTATATAATAGGTAACATCATTTTCGTAAGATATTCACTAGGTGGACGATTGATATCATTCAAATACTGATAATATATATCGCCATGAAGTTTATATCCACTGTTCTTTGCCCATGAAAATAAGTCCTCTAAAGTAGGGTCTTGTAATTCATAAGGTCCTAAATCAATTGCAGTTATTATTTTCTGTGCAGGAACAATTCTTTGTAGAATTTCATTTTTCCCATCTATATAAGTAGATACAGGAAACCCTACTTCAACATCCAATTTGGCTAAATCCATGTTATGAAAACATACAATTGGTGCTCCTGAGGATAAGATTCCTCTCTCCTCCAGATATTTAGAAATTTTTTTTAAACTTTGCTTCGAAAACTCTGAAAACTCTACCATAAAGTCAATTGTTTTTCGTATTGCTAAAATACAGTACTCAGGCTGTTCAGCTATTGTTATATTAGATATTCTAGTCATTTTATCCCTCCATTACTTTATTTTCATTTCTAGTATTTTTTCCTAAAATTTACTGTTTATCTAATTATTTCCTATGAATATATAACAGAATCTCCTTTCATTTCTTATATTGAAAGTATAACAAAAACAATCTTATCATGCTTGTCACACAGTGCTCTTATAACCAGCACATACTTAAAAGACTTGCCTAATTTTAAGGCAAGTCTGAAAAGAAATCTTGTTTTTTTATAAAAAATTTATACAAACAATTCAAAGATTAAAATAATAAACTAATATAAAACTATAAATTTAAACTTATTAACATCAAATATTAGAATTCAAACAAGTTTCAGGTTCATCTTCTATTTTTGCTATTTTAAACTTACATGCAATTAATACTAGAGATACTATTGGATTTATAATATTTAATAAAGCATATGGACCATATGTTAATGCAGATACACCTAATGTCGCTGTTATATACGCACCACACGTATTCCATGGTACTAGTGGGGAAGTTAAAGTTCCACTATCTTCTAAAGCCCTTGATAACATCTTAGGATGTATACCTCTCTTTTTATATTCCTTATTATACATTCTTCCTGGTATAACTATGGATAAGTATTGTTCACCTGCTATTATGTTAGTAACCGTACAAGTTACCATCGTACATAATACTGTTCCAAATACACCCTTTGCTAATCTTAATAAAGAAGATGCTACTACTTCAAGCATACCAGTTTTTTCTAAAATACCTCCAAGAGATAGAGCACATATTGTTAAAGATACAGTAGACATCATGTTCATAATGCCACCTTTAGATAATAAAGCATCTACCTCTTTTATTTGTGTTGATGAAACATATCCATTTTGTGCTGCGTCTAATATCGTATTCATAGATTCTCCTTGAAAAACTACTGCAAACAATATTCCCAATACAACACCCACTATAAGCCCAGGTATAGCAGGAACTTTAAATATAACTAGTCCAATTACTACTGCTGGAGCTAATAATAATACTGGCGATAAAGTATTAAATGTAGAATCTAGTGTAGACCTAATTAGTTCTATCTGTTTTATATCTAGTGCTTGACCTGAATACTTCATTCCGATTACACCATAAATTACTAAACAAATTAATAATGATGGTATAGTTGAATATAGCATATATTTTATATGTGTAAACAAATCTGTTCCTGCCATTGCTGGAGCTAAGTTAGTTGTTTCAGATAAAGGTGATAGTTTATCCCCAAAGTAAGCTCCAGATATTATAGAACCCACTATTAATCCAACTGGCATACCTAAACTTTGACCAATTCCTAAAAGAGCTACTCCTACTGTACCCATTGTACTCCAAGATGAACCTGTCGCAAGAGATACTATTGCACAGACTAGTGTTGATGCTACTAAAAAAATATTTGGTGATAAAATTTTTAGTCCCCAGTAAATCATACATGGAACTACTCCACTTACTATCCAAGTTCCTATAAGTACGCCTATTATAATTATGATTAAGATTGCTTGCATTGCCATCTTTATACTGTCAAACATACTTAATTCTAACTCTTTCCATTTAAATCCAAGCCTATATACAGCTACAAGTCCTGCTACTGCTGTGGCTCCTATTAGTGGTACATGGGGTGATGAGCCATATATTAATACTCCTAGACTTAAAAATAATATCAAACAAGTAATTGGTATCATTGCATCAAACAGACTTGCTTTTCTACATTCTCGCTCTTTCATAAAATAATTTCCTCCTAATTATTTGAACACTACACTATAATTTTTTTTGAAACATATTCACTTGTACTAGATGACATGACACCTCCATAGGTTAAAAAAAATTCCACATTATCACCTACTTTATAATTATGATTTGTGTTACTTACATCTAATATCATGTGGTCTGAACTTGCTCCTAATATTTTTATATAAGTGTCTATTGGAATTAAAGAGTCAATATTTATATCCTGTTTACCTATAGCTATGATTGCTCTTTTTAATATTCCCTTATCTTCATAAACAGGTTTATTTCTAAAAGCATCAACTCCTATTTCTCCAATAGGAACTGATGGCTTTTCTTTACATTCAACTACTTGGCATATTAATTTAAATGCATCTTGATATGTCCCATGTATATTTTTACCGTATGCTGTTTCTCTACCAAGTAAAATAGATTCGCCTATTCTCAAATTAGTAATACCTTCTGGCATATTATCACTTGTCATTAGATGTATGGAACTTGAATTACCTCCAGATACTATTTCTAGATTTATTCCAAATTTCTCTTTCATCTTTTGTGCTATACTTACTAGTCTGCCTATATTTTCTCTAGATGGTATAATAGCTCCATAACAAGTTAAGTTTGTAGCTATACCAATTATTTTGATATTTTTTAATCTTACTATTTCTTTTACACTATCAAAGAGGTCTTCTTCATAAAAATATCCCTCTCGTAAATCTCCTAAGTCAAACATAAGGACTATCTTATGAACAATATTTTTACTTTCACATAATTCATTTAATTTCTTTATTATTCCTAACTCTGAATTAAAACTAATATCACAATAATTGATAACCTCTTCTAATTCACTTAGCATTGGAATTCTAATCAATATTTTAGGTAAGTTTATGTCTTGTAATTTTTTTAAGTTTTGTATTCTTGAATCTGCTATATGGTCTATTCCTTCACTACATACTGCTTCTACTATTTCTTTTTGTGCACAAAATGATTTAGTAACAAAAGATATCTTAATATTTCTTTCATGACACATCTGCGAAATTATTTTAGCATTATGCTTTAACTTTTCTATATCTATTTCTAACCTAGGGTACATAATCTTTCCTCCTCAAAATTCAAACTTTTTAATAGGAGCTTAAGAGATGCTTCTTCATATTTTTTAGATAAAACACCCATAGATGCCATAATATAGTCATTATCTATCAATATTTTTGTTTTTTCCTTTGGAAATAGTAATTCTTTATTTTTATTGTATTTAAGCATATCGTCTAATATTTTTATTCTACTAGGGAGCCTAGTAAGTGCTCCCCCTGTACCAACTATATATCTTACTTCTGTTAAATCTTTCCCTTCTGCAATTTTGATTTTTCCAGTTGTTCCATATATATTTCTTATTTTTCCTGAATGTCTTAACATAGCTTTAACAACAGCTTCTTGTGTCAATCTCTCAACAAATAATATTTCTTCTTTTGATTTTGGTATTGGTGGATAATTGTCTATTATTGTATCAATATCTATAAATAATTCACTTTGTAAATTTTCTTTGCCTATAACTTCTACTATATTTTTCATATTTACATATACACCTAAATCCCCCTCAACACTTCTCTTTGCTACAGGTTCAGGATTAACTAATATTTTATTAATATAGTCACTTCCATCTGTAACAGAATGTACATCAGTAGTTGCTCCACCTACATCTATAGTTAACAAATCTCCAATATTTTTATATAAGAGTTTAGAAGCTTCCATTACAGCTCCCGGAGTTGGAGTAATATTTTCATTAACCATTTCTTTAATGTACTTCATTCCTGGTGCTTTGGTTATGTGTTCTTCAAACACACCTTGAATGATTTTTCTTGTAGGTTCTATATTCAATAAATCTATTTTAGGATATACATTTTCGGTTATATAAAGCTTATAATTTGTATCATCAAATATTAACCTTACTTCCTCTTGATTTTCAACATTTCCAGCATATACAACTGGTATGCCTAAATTCATAGAAGCTATCATTTCTGCATTATAAATAGCTGTATCTCTTTCTCCATAATCAACTCCACCAGCTATTAAAATTATGTTTGGATTTATCTCTTTTATTTTATTTAAATCAGTTCTTTTAATTCTACCTGATGTTACTTGACGAATAACAGCTCCAGCTCCTAGAGCTGCCTCTTTAGCTGCTTTTACTGTCATATCATATACTAATCCATGAACAGTCATTTTTAATCCACCAGCTGCACTAGAAGTTGCAAACATATCATTATACTCTATATCATCTACAGATAATTTATTAGCTAAATCTTTAATAGCACCTGATAAGCCATTTCTTACATCGCCACCTTCAAACACTGTGGTTGGAGCTTGACCTTGACCCCAAAATACAGGATTATCAGTATCAATATTGTGGAAAGCGTTTACCACAGTAGTAGTACTTCCAATTTCAGCTACCAACACATCTATTTTTAAAGAAATTTTGTTATTTTCCATTATTTATTGTTCATTTCTCTTCTTTTTTCAACTAAGAAAGTGGCTACATGTATGCCTTTGCTGTTTCTTCCAAATCCAGCATCTATGCCTTGTTCAACGGCTATTTCAGGTGTCACTTGTGTTCCTCCACACGCAATCATTACTTTATCTCTTATACCTTTCTCTACACAATAATCGTGTAATTTCTTCATGTTTTTATAGTGAATATCATCATGACTTATTATTGTAGATGCAAGTATTGCATCTGCATTCAGTTCAATCGCTGCATCTACTAACTTTTCTACAGGTACAGAAGTCCCTAAGTAATGACATTCTATACCATATTTTTCAATACCACCATGTTTTATATCTATTATTTCCCTTAAACCAACTGAATGTTCGTCTTCCCCAACTGTAGCTGAAACTATTTTCATAGGTTTTTCTTCTATATCTGCTCTTATTTCTTCATCAGTTAGTACTTTAGGTTCTTCTGGTATTACTAAACTGTTTAAATCTATATCAAATGGAACTCTTCCCTTCACTTCTATCCTAGTCCCTTCAGATTCATGCATAACTTCTCTACTTATAACCTCAACTTCTTGTAAATTCATTTTTTTGACAAATTCTAGAGCTGCAAATTCAGCTGTTCTTTTATCAGTAGGAAGCATCATTGTTATCATTACAATTCCATCTGCACACCATTCCATTTCAGGCTTAATTTTAGTTCCATTTCTGTATTCGTCTGATTCTTTTAGTCTATTTTCCACATTATCAAAATCGTCAAGCTCATCAATGTATATGATTTTGTCTGGATTTTCAAATGTACATCCATCTATTAAGAGCGCTGGATTGTCTATAGCATTTTTATCGTATTGAACTACATTGTTGTATCCAAAGTGAGCAGTTACAGGTGCTAAATAATCTTCTTCTCTTTCATAAACAGTACCTTCACCAACTCCTCCTTTTATTTTTCTAGATATTCCATCACCATTTCTTTCTGGATAATTTCCTGAGTCAACGAAAAATCCTTGCTCTACAGATTCAAAATATCCCCCAACTTCACATATTTCTTCCATATATAATACAGCTCTTTCTTTGAGCTCTCTTGCTTTACATCTTAATTCACCAACATCTTTAAGTTCTATCATATCCATAAGACCATCCATACCAACTAAAGCTTGCTTTGCTGTATCACATGCTTCTATGTTGTATATATGCCAAGGTACATTTCTACCTTCATCAGGTGTTATAGTTGATTGTATGTCAGCTCTAGTTAAGACTGATGTCAATAGATTTAATACATGAGTAACTGTTGCTTCTCTAGTTGATGACTCCATATATTTAGTATTCATTTGAGCTCTCATCTTATAATCACTAAATAATTCCCTAAGTGCAACAGCGTAAGGTAAGTCTATTCTTAAACACGGTGCTGGAGGTGCTGTTGGCGGAACTGTTGATAAGCATATATTACTTTTATCTATTCCTATTTTTTCTGAGAATATAGAGTTTAAAGCATGTTGAACCATAAGTTCAGGCATTACCTTCCATGCTTCTCTAGCAGTAGCATTAGCATTATGTGCTCCATCTATTTGAGCTATATTGGCAAAAGCCATTATTTTCTTAGCTTCACAAGCATCTACAAAAGACCTTACCATGTTTATATTTCTATATAAAACATTATATTGCGGGTCTTGGTGTGCTCCATTAACCCCTTCTTCAGCAAACATTACTGCTACTTCAGGACCAGCGACACCACTTACATATGAATGGTAATTAATAGGTCTACCAACTTCTTCTTCTATAAAATCAAGAGCCTTTCTTTGAGCTCTTACTTGTTTTCTTGTTATTGGAACTCCACCTATACCTTGGGGAGTTCCTTCTATAAGACCATCAAAATGTGATTGTCCAGCAGTTCTAATAACCATTAGATGGTCAGCTCCGTGATGAGCTGCCATTCTCATTCTTCTTATATCATCTTCAAATCTGCCAGAAGCTATTTCAGTAGTAATAACTGGGCTTGGTTGAGGGTCTATATTATTGAAATACTTAGATGATGGTAGCCCCACACTGTCTTTTAAAGGTTTTGTACAGTCTTTATATTCAAAAGGTCCCATTTCAAGATTTTCCAAATGCTCTCTCCAAACCCAACCTCTTCTCTTTGGTTTATATTTATCCAAATCTTTTAATATATAGTCTATATCTAACTTTTTATTTTCCTTTAACATGATTCTACCCCTTCTCTAAATAAACATGTAACTTCATCCCAATATTTACCATTAACTAATAATAAACCTGCTTCTCTAACAGTTATATTTTTAGATTTAGCCAACTTATAAACTACATGCCCTGCCCCTTTACCTATAAGACCTCTTTCCATAACACCTTCTAAAATAGGTTTTATTTCAAGAGAAGAAAATCCCATTCGTAACAAAACAGACCTTTCTATTGATGGTGTTGTATTCTTTTTACCAAGGTCTATCATTGGTTCTACTATCTGGGTAGCTAAACTCCAAAACCTTTCTTTTAACTCATCATCACTTAGTTCTTGAAGATGTTTTCTTCTAACTTCAAAATCATCCTCTCTTTTTTTCATGAACATTCCTCCATTCATATTAATTTAATCGAATTTTCCGAATATTTATTATATGTTAACTTAAAAAACAATAATTACTATAAATTATTTAATACATCAACAACAAAATCTCTTGAACTTTTTACTTCCTCCATCAAAAATTCTATATCTTGATTACTTAGATTATCAATATTATTAATGTGATTGTTAGATATACAATTTTTTATAAATGATTTTCTTATTTTATTCATATCTATATCAACACATTTTAATAATTCTGGCCTTTCTGGTAATATTAAGTTTACTCCTGGAATTTCTTCTCTTGGATTTCCAAATTTTATATCTATTCCATTTTCTCTTGCAAAAGTAAGTTGTGGACATATGTGTTTCCCTGCACCTGTGTACTCTGTTTCTTGTACTACTATAACTTTATCCTCATCTAATTCTTGAGCTAAGGAGAATGCTGCTGCTAAAGATGTATTTCCTGCTGGACCTCTTTCTATACCTTCTAACTGTGCCAATAATTCAGTTGTATAAAAAACCTCTCCTTGTTTTACTAAAACGTATCTGTCCATATATCTAAGTGGTCTAGCTGCAGACCTAGGTACATCTGACCTATCAGGCCATGTACAGAATGGTATCCCAAAACCTGTATGCCCTGTTGTAAATGATTTTTTATTAAATTGATTATCACTAGCCATGTGTAATCCTTTTAAATCGACACTTGCTCCTACTACTTTAGTATTAAGAGAACCGGCTTTTATCAATCCCCTTGCCGTTCCAGTGAGATTACCACCACCTGCATTTGTACAAACAACTACATCTGGGTATTTTTTATATTTTTCTCTAAATTGAATAGCTAACTCATACCCTAAAGTTTCTACACCTGCAATCCCAAATGGTGAATATAGTGAAGCATTAAAATATCCTGTTTCTTCTAATAGTACTAAGAATGTATAAAACAATTCTGGTCCAACAGTTAATTGAACAACTTCTGCTCCATATGCCTCACATTTTCTTGCTTTTTCTATAATTTCAGGTTGACCTACACCATTAGAGTCATAACATTCTTGAACTATTATACATTTTAATCCTTGCATTGCTGCTTGAGATGCTACAGCTGCACCATAGTTACCGCTAGTAGCTGCTATTACACCTTTATAGCCCATTTTTTTGGCATGATATACTGCAGTAGCTGCTCTTCTTGCTTTAAAACTACCAGATGCATTCATTGCTTCATCTTTTACAAATATTCTAGCACCTTTACCTTCTTTAGCACATTTTCTAGCTAACTTAGTCAAATTTTTAAGTTCTATTATAGGGGTATTTCCAACAGCATATTGTGATTGAATCACCTCAATATCTTGTAATGTATATCCTGTTTCACTCATCATTTTTTCATAATCAAATCCTATTCCTTCTTGTTCAAAAGATGAGTAATCCAATCCAATTGCATTTTTCATTATTTCATTATTTCTTCCCATAACAGCTTGATAGCTCATGTCTTTCATTGATGCTGTATTATTCATTATATACACCTCCAAATAATATTTCTTTAGCTTGTATTCCTATTTGGAGTAACTCTGGTATACATTTACCATAGTCATGAGTATAGTATGGATTTACTTTAAGTAAATTACCTTTTACAATTCTACCTGTAATTGTTTTAACTTCTACTAAATCACCTATAGAAGCATCACTTTGTATAAATCCTTTAACCCACATTTCTAAGGATACTTTTTTAGTATCCTCTGGAACTTGTGGAGCTCTTTCTTCTGGAGTCAATACTATATTGTGTATAATAACCCAATCATTAATTTTAGCATCCATTTTTTCATCCCCTTATTAATTGACTATTATTTTACTAATTAGTTTACTGCTATTTTATTAATTAACTAACTGTTATTTTACTAATTAGCCTTTGATTCTTCCTCTAATTCAACTTCTATCTGATTTCTTATATCTCCCATTATTGCTCTAGGTACTGGTATATCCAACATAGTTTTAAGACCTGGTCTAGCATTTATTATTAATGGAATAGAGTTTACTATCATTGCATAAGTACCTACTCCTCCAGGTATTTCAGGATTTATTTGTAAATCAATGTTTGGTATACCTTTTATTGATACATAGTCTCCTGTTTTAATACCTTCTGCTTCTGGTATTATCTGTTGTGGATGCTCCATTTCAATTAAAACTTCTCCGTTTACATATCCATATCCACACTGTCTACAACCAGCAACATTTCCAGCCAAAGCCTCTCCGTACTTAGATTTTCTATCTACTGTAGTCATTATTGGTTCTTTTGTTTGTTCTATCTTATCTAGTCTCCAGCCTAATCCATCAGCTATCATATTTATTGATTCTACAAAACCAACATGACCTGCTATAGTATTATTTTCTACACCTTTTACAAATACTTCTTTTGTTACTCCAACACCTTGTTCCACCATAACAGACTTTCCAAATGGAGATAAGTCATTTACTCTCTTAGCTTTTATACTAGTAACTTCCTCGCAAGTCCCTGAAAGTGCTAATACTAGTAAATCTAATACAAATCCTGGATTTATTCCTGTTCCAAGTATGCTTACTCCATTCTCTTTTGCAACTTCATCCATTTTCTTAGCTAAATCTGCATCATCAGCTTGTGGATATGCCATTTGTTCTGCTGTTGATATAACATTTATTTTTCTATTTAACAAGAACATTATTTTATCAAAAGCCTTTTTAGTGAATGAATCAGTTGCTAACAAAACAACATCTACACTTTTTTCTTTAAAAACTTCTTCATAATTTCCATTGATAATGACCTCTGGTCTTTCTCCTCTTTCAATTCCTAAGATGTCATACATACTTTTCCCTGAAGTGCTTCTACTACAAACAGATACTATTTCTATACCTTCTTTCTTTAGAATCATATTAGCCATACCTATTCCCATAGCTCCAAATCCCCAAATTCCAACTCTTACTTTTCTCATATATACAACCTCCTAAAAATTTATATATTCTTAATAATTAGTTAAAGCATAAATCATGCCAACTTTAGAATTAAAGTAAATATTTATTGGAACGTTGAAACTATAATTATTTTGTTATGTATTTTCATAATTAAAAAATAATATTTCTTCTGAGAAATAAAAAAAGAGCAAAATATTTTGCTCTTTTATAATAATTTTGCTCCTTTATTTTGCTTTTTTATTTTACTTTGATTTTGCTTATATTTTACTTTTTTATTTTGCTTCTTTATAATATTTTGATATTATATTTTTTTATTTTATATTGTAAATTTTGCCTATTCATACCTAAAATTGATGCAGCCTTAGTTATGTTGTACGATGTCTTTTCTAACGATTCATATATATACTTTTCTTCTATCTCACTGATAATCTTATTAAGTGTTTTATCCTCCAAATCGTTTAAAGAATAATTATTACTCTCTTTATTCTCTTTAAGATTATAATAGTCATTTAGATTAATCATACTTGTTTCTATTTGCACCTCATCTTCCATCATACTCATAGTACAATAAATTATGTTTTCTAACTCTCTTATGTTACCTTGCCAGTTGTAATTTTTTAAAATTCTGATAGCTTCATCTGAAATTCCTACCACTTTTTTATTTAACTTTTTATTATACTTTGAAATAAATTTTTTGCACAATAGAGGTATGTCCTCTTTTCTATCTCTAAGAGGAGGAATTTTTATATGAATTATATTAAGCCTATAATATAAATCTTTTCTCATTTTATGCTCATTTAAAATAACCCTCGGACTTTCATTTGTTGTTGCAATAATTCTTACATCTATAGGTATATCCTTAGTTCCTCCAACTCTTCTTACATAACCTTCTTGTAAAACCCTTAGTAATTTAGCCTGTAACATAATAGGCATGGAATTTATTTCATCTAATAATAAAGTTCCTTTATTAGCTTGTTCAAATAAGCCTGGCCTATCTATTGCCCCTGTAAATCCTCCCTTGCTAGTCCCAAAAAGTATACCTTCGAATAATGATTCTGGCAAAGCTGCACAATTTTGTGCTATAAACGGATAATTTCTTCTATTACTTCCATAGTGAATGGACTGGCTAAATAACTCTTTACCCGTTCCAGTTTCCCCATATATAAATACTGACGCATCTGACTTACAAGCTTTCTTAGACTTTGCTATTGCCTCTTTAATCAAATTACTCTCCCCTAAAATATCATCAAATTCATAGCCTTTTTTTTGCTTGTTATTAACTTTATTGATTAAATTTTTTTTATAATTTCTGTTTAGTAAATTTTCTATAGTTGTCATATTCTTTGATATTTCAAGTGCTCCTACAAATTCTCCTTTAATGTCAATTGGTATTGTAGTATTAATTGCTGTTATTTCTTTTCCATTTTTATCTAGATATTTTTGAATATTGTCTTTAATAATTTCTCTTTTTTCCAAAACTTCTACTAGTGTACTTCTATTTATTTTCATTTTGCTGACTATATCAAAAAATGAATTGGTTAAAATATCATGTCTATTCATTTTTTCCATTTTTTGTACAGAATTATTGTAGATTATAGTTTTCCCTTCTTTATTAACAAAATGTACCCCTTCATCAATATTTTCCAATATTTCATTCATTACTTTAAAAAATATCTCTTGGTTCAACTATATCACCCCAGTACCTAAATATATAAAAACCCAAAAAATTAATAAAATGTTGCTATTGTATTTATCTTATCATATATTTATGATATTTTTTATGTACATTATATTAATATGTTTTTAAGTATATTTAAAATTTTATTTATATATCTTTCATTATGGTTATATACAATATTTGAATTGTCATTAAATGTACCAATGATTTTATATATTATTGATTTTATTAAAAAAAGAGATATACAAACTAATAATTTGCAATCTCTCAAATATAAAAAACCAATAAATTAGCTCATTGGATTTTTTAGTCCATAATATAATTATAGATTATTCAACAAACAATCTATAGAAATCTAAGAATAGTTAATTTTTTCAAGCTCTAACACTTTATTAATACAATCATCAAGCTTTGGTATATTATTCTTTATAGGATATTCAACATATATATCAGGTGTGACTTTATCCTCTTCATCACATATTCCACTATCAGTTAAATACATTGATGATGACATTCTAGCAATAAGGCAACTATTCTCTAGTTTAAATAATACAGGGTCATAAACATACCCATCACCACTAGTTTTACAACCAATTATAGTTGCAAAATTTTGTTCTTTACAAAATATAGCAAATGACTCTGCTGCTGAAAATACCATGTCATCAACCAATAAATATATTTTCCCTTTAAATGGTGTCTTTGATTTTCCTTCTACAACTACTTGGTTATATTCAAAATCTGTAAACATACTTTCTACTTCTTTCGGTGCATTCTTAATCAATTCTTTAGGCAATTTACTAATATCATTAAGATTTATATTTCTTTTTTTAGTGTAGTTATTAATTACATCTGAATTATTTCTAAATAAACGATATCCCTTACACTTATAATCTTTATCTGTAAGCAAAGATACTAAATCCACCCAATATTCATCAGTACCACCAGTATTACCTCTTATATCAATAATAAGTGATTGATAATCTTGTACTTTCTTTAAATATAAATTAATTCTTTTCATATCATTTTTAATTGATTTGTTAGCAGAATTCATTTGAGGAATATACACATATCCAATTTTATCTTGGACTAAATCTTTTAACTCTATATCTTCATAACTTTCACTTCCAGATCCTTGACCGTTTTCTAAAATGTTATACATATCATTTACATCTCTATCATCAAAAAAATCATACCATCCAAGAGGTTCATAAAGTTCTTTAATCGTATCAAAATATTCTTTATTATTAATCAGCTCAGTATGATTATTGTTTAATTCTTGCAATATAGCATCTAATTCATTAGCAAAATCTTGGTCAGACATGGTACTAGTAATTCGTTTTTTAAAACTATCTTTTTTTGCAATCCAGTCTTTTTTATTTTGTCTCTTATTAACTTCTAAAAATGGATATCCTTTTTTAATCTCATTATATAGTTGTTCAAAATCCTCTACTTTCTCTTCTATTGTTAAAGTATCAGGTTTTGAACATCCAACATTAATTAAGAATATTAACAAAACTATTATTAAAATCTTATACTTCATAAAATGTCCTCCTATTTACACATCTTACCTAAATCATATAGTAAATAAATAAGAAATGTTGTCAAAATCCAAAGCTATATACTTTTATTTAAATAAATGCTTGTCAGAACTATGAATAACATTCTCATGTTATTAGCAAAATAATAAACCAAAAAAGTAATCATTCTTGAAAATATTGCAAGGTAAATTTGCCACTGAAAAATAATTACAGTAGAAAACTGGTGGCAAAACCACCTTTATAACATAATGTAAAAGGCTGAAACTCCGTTATTCTCTAATAAGTTTAACTACAGTCTCACAATGTTGTGTTTCTTGAAGTTCTAAAACTATCACATTTTTTGAAACTTTCTAACTTGTTTTACGTTTACAGTAATTGAAACTACTGTACTATATAATACTATATTAAACTTTGTAATCTTTTTAATACAGTAAATGTAGTTGTATCTTTCCATTCATATCTTTGCTCCATAGCATAAACAATTTCTCTTGACATTAATATTATATCTGATACCCAAAGATATTGCTCTTTTTGTTTTTATGGAAGTTTTTTAGGGAAATAATAATATATATGTTTGGAGATAAAATGGAATAAATGTACACATATATTGACTGCTTATATTGGTAGTTCATATGATTATTGTAATTTTTTAGATACACAGTTAGATGATTTTATATTAGAGTACGGAGAAAATGTAGTAGAGTCTGTTTGCACCAAGTGATGGTATTGGTAAGTATAATTAGATAGATTTTGTTTTCTAGATAACCCTTTTTAGTTTTATCTACATTTAAAGATTATTATTAAAAAATTAATTAAAATATATTCTAATATTCACAGTTTTATTTTTTCTTAAAATGCGATATAATAA
>NZ_JAGWCX010000077.1:0-17322 GCF_020657775.1 Clostridioides sp. ZZV14-6345
GGCAATCTTTTCAATTACCAACGTGTCGCACCTGGATAAATATCAAATTCTCCAGTCTCCATAGCTGGCTGAATATTAGATGTTCCCCCACCTACACCTTGTGTAATTTCTACTTTTAGGTCTGTGTTTTTTTCAATCAAAATATCCAACATCTCACCAAGAATATATTGTTCAGTCATAGGTTTTGTAGCAATATGAATAGTTTGAATCTTTGAAGAATTAAAGAAATACAATGTAAAGATAGTTACTATAAGAATAAGGCTTCCTAGAATGGCGAAAACTTTTTTTCTATTTTTCTTTTTTCTTTTTCGTTGAAAGAATCTTTCTACTAGTCCTAAAACAAAATCAAATATTAGAGCTAATAGCGCAATAAGTATGCTTCCAGTAATTGTCATTACTGTATTATTTGTCGTGATTCCTCTATATATGGCTACACCCAAACCTCCAGCACCTATAAATGAGGCGATACCAGCTAGAGCAATTGTCATAATTACCATGTTTCTAATACCAGACATAATAACAGGCAAGGCTAGTGGAAATTTTATTTTATACAGTATCTGAAAATCTGTACTTCCCATTCCTCTAGCAGCTTCAATAATATTTTTATCCACATTAGTAATTCCAGTATATGTATTTCTAACCATAGGCAATAATGCATAAATAGTAAGAGCAATAACAGCAGTAGTATTCCCTATTCCAGAAAATGGTATAAGAAATCCTAACATAGAAATAGATGGAATAGTATATAGAAAATTGATAGTTCCTAATATGGGTTTAGAAGAATTATGAAATTCACTTACAATAATACCAATTATACCACCTAAAACAATTGCAATTATTATAGAAATAATAGAAATAGTCAAGTGCTCTATGGATAGCTTTATAAAAAAATCACTTCTTTCAGACAATAAGGTTAGAATATCCTTTATCATTCATCTCACTCCTTTTCATGAGTTTTACTTAACAAGATTTAAATTTTAATGTAGTTAATAGTCATCATTTATATATCAACAAATTATTCTATAAATTACATGTTAAGATTATAATATCAAACTTGCAAGTAGGCACAAAAAAGTAACTATTAGAGAATCTTATCTCGATACCCTACATAAAAATAAGAAAAAATGCCAGAATCGTTAAAAATTTGATATTTAAACGAATTTCTGACACTATATTTAATTAAATTTTAATATTTCTTATATTATTTACTACTATTAAGTTTAAGTATCATTTTATATACCCATTATATTTATTAATATATCATATATATTTATTATACTATATATTTTGCTGTTAATGATATTTTATTGTTACATAATTGTTTGGGAGTTCCTTCAAATATTACTCTCCCACCTTTGGTTCCTCCTTCAGGACCCATCTCAATAATCCAATCAGCTCTTTTAATTACATCTATATTATGTTCAATTATTATAACCGTATTTCCATTATCTACAATTTCTTCAATTATACCTATAAAATTCTCAATATCAGCCATATGAAGACCTGTTGTTGGTTCATCTAATATATACACCGAACTTTCCTTATTTAATTCACTAGCAAGCTTTAATCTTTGACACTCTCCTCCAGATAAAGTATCAAGAGTTTGTCCTAAAGTAAGGTATCCAAGACCCATTTTTTCAATACATTGTAATTTTGTTTTAATCTGTTTTAAATTAAAAAATTCAATTGCATCTAAAACAGACATTTCAAGAACTTCTATTATATTCTTCTCTTGAAATCTATATTCTAAAACTTCTTTTTTAAATTTTTTACCTTCACAAGCATTACAAGTGCTCTTTATGCTCTCCATAAAAGCAAGATTCATCTCTACTATCCCAGAACCCTTACAATTATCGCAAGCTCCTTCTGAATTTGAACTGAATAAAGAAGCCTTTACTCCATTTGTTTTTGAAAATATACTTCTTATATTGTTCATAATTCCACTATATGTTGCTAAACTTGACCTTGAATTTGCTGAAACAGGGCTTTGGTCTATAAGTACAGCATTAGGGTTTTGCTTTAAAAATTCATCCTTAATTAATGTACTTTTACCCGCTCCTGCTACTCCAGTAACTAAAGTCAATACACCTTTAGGTATCTCAATAGATACATTTTTTAAGTTGTTCTTATTGCAATTTTTAATTTCTAAATATCCCCTATGTTCTCTTATACTTTCTTTAATAGAAAGAGATTTACTTAAAACATTCCCTGTCAATGTACCACTTGTAAGTAGCTTTTCATAACTGCCTTCATACACAACTTCTCCACCATACTTACCTGCCCTTGGTCCCATATCTACAATATGGTCTGCAATCTTAATAACATCTGGGTCATGTTCAACAACTATAATCGTATTCCCTTTATCACGTAGTTGTTTTAAAAGGTTATTTAGTTTATGCACATCTTTTGGATGAAGCCCCACACTTGGTTCATCCAAAATATACATTAAATCAACAAGATTACTATTTAAATACTTAACCATCTTTATACGCTGTGATTCTCCTCCTGATAGAGAAGATGTCTCCCTATCTAGAGTTAAATATCCAAGACCTATATCTATGATACTATTTAACTTTTCTACTATTCCTTTAAGTAGAGGTTGTGCTTCTGGCTCATCTATATTTTTAATAATTTCAACCAATTCATCAATTTGCATACTAGTTAAATCTGCTATATTATAACCATTAATCAAAGACTTATATACTCTTTTATGAAGTCTTTTTCCATCACAGACAGGACATTTATCTTCTATAAGAAGTTTACTTAATTTTTTCTTAGTAGCTTCAGAGATTTCTCCTTCTTTACTTAGATATAGACGATTAAATTTAATCATTAACCCTTCATATGTCATGTTAGTTTGACCAGCATTTTCTATCTTAATCTTTTCTGCTTTACCATGTAAAAATTTTTCTAACTCTATATCTGAATAATCACATATCTTTTTATCAATATCAAAAAATCCTGATTCAGCAAATATATTCCAGTGCCAAGAACCCACTCCAAATCCTGAAAGCAATATAGCACCTTCATTTAGTGATTTATTCATATCAAGAATCTGACTCATATTAGGGATTAACTTTTTTCCAAGTCCATGACAGTGTGGACACATACCATCAATATCATTAAAAGAAAACATGTTAGCGTTACCTATATACTCACTACCAAATCTTGAATATAAAGCCCTTAAAAATGAATTTACATCTGTAATAGTACCTAGAGTTGACCTTGAATTACCACCAAGTCTACTTTGGTCTATGATAATTGGTGTTGAAAGATTTTCTATACAATCAGCTTTAACCTCTCCATACTTAGGTAAAAAACTTCTTACAAATGTACTAAACCTTTCATTTAGTTGGCGTTGTGATTCTTTTGCAATTGTCTCAAATACAATAGATGATTTTCCAGAGCCTGATACACCTGTGAATATGGTTATTTTTCTTTTCGGTATTTTTAAGAAAATGTTGTTTAAATTATTTTCTTTGCATCCTTTTAAAATTATAAATTCATTGTTCATATTTTACCTCCTGCATTATTTTTCTTTAAATTCTTTAGAGCAAATCGTAATAATAGTTGTTAGTTATACATAAATAAAATACTATTTTATTAGATTACTCCTTCTTTTTCATAAACACAGGTCAAATTATAGCATGTAGATTTTATCTGGTAATATAGTGTAGGGTTTGATTTTTGTAAAATATATATCTATTTTATTTAAACATTATCACATATATTTTATCTAAATAGCATCCTTTTATTTTAATTAATCTTCACTTAATACAGATGTAAGCTCAAGGTCGTTTAAAAGATGCTCAAAATAGCTATGCGCTGAAATATATCCTATACCATACATTTTGCGCTTTGAGTTTACAACCTTATATTCATAACATGCACTCTTAACTTTGTTGTAGTCATTAAAATCCATTGCCTTATAGATAGCTCTTTCATTTCTTGGTATATACTTTACATATTTTGGCTTAATAAAATACAAATCATCTTTTATCTTACGTTCACGTTTAAGCTTCTTTAAAACTGCCCCATTCTTTCTATGGCTGATTTAAATTTTCTACTATTACTCTCAGGAATAGGCATTTCAAGTTTTCCGTTAAAATTCTTTGCAATTAAAAATATCATCAATAATATCAATATACTTATTCCTATGTGCTTCGTTTTACTTTCCATATGTAAAACTTTCTCCTTCTTATCAATTCAAATATCTTATAAACCTTTGTGGCAAATAGGTTGAAATATACAAATTATTTTACAATATTTTATTGTTTCATACAATCTTTGACACAAACTATAATAAAATAAAAAAGCCTTCTAACTGCAACACTTCAAATATTACAGCCAGAAAGCTTCTTAATTCTTAAAATTTATTAAGCTTAAAAATTTATAAACTTATTTTTTAATAGAAATATGCCTATTATTAATAAATTATACTTTAATTACTATATCAATACGACATTACTATGTCATTTTGACATTGCTTATATCAATACAACTATTTTTATAGTCTACATTTCTTTTAAAATCTCAAGCAACTCTTCTTCACTATACACATACTTCTTATTACAGAACTGGCAACCAACTTCTGCTTTTTTATCTTCTTCTATTATTTCAGCCAATGATTTTTTACCGATTGCAACCAAAGCAGTTTTTACTCTTTCTTTTGAACATTCACACATAAACCCAACTTCGCAGGTATCAAGTATTTTAGGCTCCAAACCATCTAAAACAATATTTAATATATCCTCTGGTGATTTTCCTTCTTTTAACATGTTAGTTATAGAAGGTAATTTAGCTACATTTTCCTCTAACTTAGCAATAGTCTCTTCTTCTGCATCTGGCATTAATTGCACTATAAATCCTCCAGCAAACTCTACTTCATCTTCTTTTGTAAGAACACCTAAAGCTACTACTGAAGGAGTTTGTTCTGATACAGCAAAATAATAAGTAAAGTCTTCTGCAATTTCTCCACTTACCAATGGATAAGTCCCATTATATGGTTCTCTAAGACCTAAGTCTTTAATAACTTTTACAACACCTTCTGTTCCTACTGCTGCTGCTACATTTAACTTTCCATTTGGATAGTCTTCAACCTCTACTTGTGGATTTCCCACATATCCTTTTACCATTCCCGTAGAATCTGCTGTTGCAATAATAGTTCCGATTGGACCGCCACCTTTTATTATTACAGTCAATTTATCACTATCATTTTTCATCATTAGTCCCATTATAGATGTAGCTGTTAATGTTCTTCCAAGTGCTGCTGTTGCTACTTTTGTAGTTTTATGTAATCTTCTAGCTTCCTCTACTGTATTTCTAGTAGTTGCGACAAATGTTCTAACTTGACCATTTCCTGATGTCGCTCTTAGTACATAATCACTCATTAATATTCCTCCATGTTCCGTTAATTGTCCTATTTTATTATATTACTACCTTAATTTTAATCTATAAATACTTATCTATCTTAACCTTGGGCAAAACCCCTTTTATTTTAATTTTACTAAGTAATAGTCATTCTATTTTCATTTTAATCTATAGAACTGCATTTTCTATATTTTTATATAATGGTTATTTTTAATAATTATCTTGTATAGCCAAAGATATCTTATTTTTTACATATAAAGAAGATTCTTTGGCTTTCTTCATTAGGTTTATCAAATGTAAAATCTCCATAAGATTTTATATCCTTAAATCCAGATTTTTCAAGCATATCAACTATCTCATCTTCAGTATATGCTCTTTGTTGGTGTATTTCTTCAAATCTTTCAAATTTTCCACATTCGTCTTTAATAAAAAATGTCAGTTCCATTTCAATTAGATTCTCTTCTTCATCAAAGTAATTTTGCCACATATATGCTATATCTTCTCTATTTTCTCCATACATATTATTTCCCAATATGTTGGCTAATTTATAAAATGAACTTATATCAAATATGAATATTCCATCTTTCTTTAATAATTCATATGTCTTTGAAAATACATTTTCCAAATCATCATCATAAGTTATATAGTTGAATCCATCACAAGCACAAAGTACACAATCCAAATCAGATATTTCAAAATCAAGCTCTGATATATCTTGTTGAAGTAAAACTAGTTCTACTCCTTCTTTTTCTGCCTTTTCTTTTGCCACACTAAGCATCTCATCAGATATATCTATACCAGCTATATCGTAATTCTTTTTAGTCAATGGGATTGTAAGATTACCTGTACCACATGCCAATTCCAATATATTTTTTACTTTTACACCTTCACCATCTATTATGTCTTCTATATATTTAACCCATCCATTATAATCAACTTCATTCATAAGTTCATCATATACAAACGCAAAATCACTATATTGACTCATCCTTTTTATTCTGCCCCTCCACAATCTTTTTCAGCCTCTTTTTGCGTGATGTAAGCATACCTCCAATTCTTCCAGCTTCCTTAGCTGTAAGCCCTGCCCATCCACGTTCACCAACTTTGTCCATAAGACCTAGTTCTGAGGCTATCTCATATTTCATTATATCATCATTTGTCAATATTTTAGTATTCTTGCCATTAGTTAGCTTCTTTTCTCTTTGCATATTTTCTTTCAAAAAAATCACCCCTTCTCATTTGTATTTTTGTCAATTAAAAGAAATTTATACAAATATCTAAGGGGTATTTATCAATACACTTCTTTTTAAATTTAGGTATTTCAGCTTTTTAATTCTTATAATTTATTTTTCTAATCTATAGCATTTTTATATTTTAATAATTTTGCATAAACATTCAATGCATTTACACATATCTTTTCATCAAAATTAAAGTTTATATTATGAAGACCATTTACAAATCCTTTTTCTTCGTTTCTTGAGCCTAGCATAAAAAATAATCCTGGAACTTCCTTTTGATAATAAGAGAAATCTTCTGATATCATAAGTGGTTCTAACTCTACTACAGTATCATTTCCAACAGCTTCAACAAACTCTTGATACAATCCCTTATCATTTTTAACAGCAATATAGTCATCTATAATATTTATATTAATCTTACAGTTATAAGCTAATTCAAACCCTCTAGCAAGCTCTCTAACTCTAAGCTTCATTCTCTCATACACTTCTGGGCTGAAACATCTCATAGTACCTTCCATCTTTATATTTTCAGCTATTATATTTCTTCTAGCTCCTCCTTCAATTCTACCAATAGTCAGCACTGCATTGTCTATTGGACTTATATTTCTTGATACTATAGTTTGAAGTGAACTTACAAAGTTTGAAGCTATCACTATACCATCAATTCCATTTTGTGGCATAGCTCCATGTCCACTTTTAGATACTATTTCTATATCAATATCCCCTATTTGTGCCATAAAGTAGCCTTCCCTTGTACCTACATAACCTTCTGGCAACTCTGGATATATATGAAGCCCATATATCTCATCAACATTGTATTTCCTAAGCACACCTTCATCTATTAAAGCTTTTGCCCCACCAGGTCCTTCTTCTGCTGGTTGAAATATGAATACTATATTATCATTTAGCTCTTCTTTATTATCATTTAAATACTCAATTAATCCAAGTAATATAGTAGCATGTCCATCATGACCACATAAATGTTTTACCCCTTCTTCACTATGAAGACCATCTATATCAGCTCTAAAAGCTATATCTCTTTTAGGTCTTTTACCTTCTATTACGCCTACTATACCTGTTTCTAAGTAAACTTCATACTCAATTCCTAATTTATCAAGATAATCTCTTATGTATTTTGAAGTCTTATACTCTTTTCTCCCAATCTCTGCAATAGGGTTTAATGCTTTCCTATGCTTATAAATTTGTTCTTGTAAATATGATGCCTCTCTCATGTAATCTCCTCCAATTTCTAATTTATTAAAAAAATATTTCTATATCTCTTATAATTAAAATATTATATAACATGTTATACTAAATAAAAATTTAGATTGAATATAAAAATATTTCGCATTATTAAATAATTCACCATTAATAATAATTCCCCTGTTTCATAAATCAAAACAGGGGAATTATTATTAAAAAATTTTATTTTTAACAAGAGAAGAAATGTTTAGCAAGTCCACCCTTGGCTGTTTCTTTGTACTTATCCATCATATCGATACCAGTTTCTTTCATTGTTTCAACAACTTGGTCTAAGGAGACAGAGTGTGAGCCATCAGTTAATAATGCATAATTAGCTGCATCATAAGCTCTTTGAGCTGCCATAGCATTTCTTTCTATACATGGAATTTGAACATATCCATATACAGGGTCACAAGTCATTCCTAGATGATGCTCAAGTGCTATTTCTGCTGCATATTCAATATGGTCTATAGTTCCACCTTTTAGGTATGCTACTGCCGCTGCTGCCATAGAACAAGCTGCACCAACTTCACCTTGACATCCTACCTCTGCTCCAGATATTGAAGCATTAGTTTTTATTATATTACCTATTATTCCAGCTACAAGTAATGCTTCAATTATTTTTTCGTCATCGTACTTATAAAAATCTTGCATTGCAAAGAATATTCCTGGAATTACACCAGCAGAGCCACAAGTTGGAGCTGTAACTATTATATTTCCAGAAGCATTTTGCTCTGAAGCTGCTAGTGCATATGCATATACAAGTGTTGAGAAGTTCTTATCTTTTTGATATTCATTATAAAATGTACTTGCTCTTCTTTTTAATAATAGTTTACCTGGTATTATTTCATCTGTGCTTAATCCATCATCAATAGATTTTCTCATAGCATCTTTTATAGTTTTTATATAATCTTTTATGTCTTCTGGTTCACATTCCAACACAAAATCTACTAAAGTCTTATTATTTACTTTACACCATTTTACTATTTCATCCATAGTATCTAAATGATATATGCTGTTACTTTTACTGTTTCTTTGACCTTCCTCTGCTATAGTCCCTCCACCTATAGAATATACAGTCCATTCAGCTGTTACATTTCCATCTTTATCTAAAGCTTCAAACTTCATTCCATTTGGGTGAAAATCTTTTATAATATCTTCTTCCCAAACAATTTCAACTTTTTTAGGTGCTATAGTTTTTTCAATTATATAGTCAGTTAAATGACCTTTCCCTGTAGCTGCCAAACTACCATATAATATTGCTCTAAAACTTTCTGCATCTGGATTTTCATTCTTAAATTTTTCTGCTGCTCTTTGTGGCCCCATAGTATGAGAACTTGAAGGCCCACTTCCTATTTTAAAAAGTTCCTTTAAAGTATCCATATTATTCCTCCTAAATTTTCGGTATTATTACTTATTATTAGATTTTACGCACATATTTATTATAACCTAAATATATTAATTATTAGTTATTAAATTCGCATAAAATTTATTTTTTATTTCCATTTTGGTATATTTTATTAAATTAATATGCATATTTTGAGAATAAAACATTTATTTCAAATTTTTCTAATATTAATATAATATAAATATCTTATTTAAACAGTTAAGATATTAACTATACCTATTAAAATTAATTAATTTGTACTATAATTATTATTGTACTTAAAAAATTAAATTTAGATAAAAAAGGAGATTTGATTATATGTTATTTAAAGGTTCTGCTGTTGCTTTAGTTACCCCATTTACAGAGGATAATAATGTCAACTTTGAAAAATTAGGTGAATTAATCGAATACCACATTGAGAATGACACAGATGCACTAGTTGTTTGTGGAACAACAGGTGAGGCGACTACTATGAGTGAATCTGAAATTTTTGCTGTAATAAAATATACAGTTGAAAAAGTTAATAAGAGAATACCTGTTATAGCAGGTACTGGTTCAAACAATACTATGTTGTCTGTTCATATGAGTCAAGAAGCCGAAAAATTAGGTGTGGATGGTCTTTTAATAATAACTCCTTACTATAATAAGACTAATGAAAAAGGTCTTAAACTTCACTTTGAAACAATAGCAAATAGTGTTAAGTTACCAATTATTTTATACAACGTACCAGGAAGAACTAAAGTAAATATAAAACCATCTGTTGTGGCTGAACTTGCTAAAATAGATAATATAGTTGCTGTAAAGGAAGCAAGTGGAGACTTAGCTCAAGTTGCAGAAATAGCTAAATTAGTACCTAAAGATTTTGCTATATACTCCGGTAATGATGATACTATACTACCACTATTATCATTAGGTGGAAGTGGTGTTATCTCTGTACTTGCTAACATCTGTCCTAAAGAAACACATGATTTAGTAAATAAATTCTTTGAAGGTGATATTGAAGGCTCAAAAAAATTACAACTTGATATGGATGCTTTAATTGCTGCCCTATTTATAGAAGTAAATCCAGTTCCAGTTAAAACTGCCATGAATATTTTAGGTTTTAATGTTGGAGATTTAAGACTTCCTTTAGCTGAAATGGAAGAAGCTAATCTTAGTGTGTTAAAAGATGAATTGACAAATTTTGGATTTAAATTTTAGCAATATGTATATAAATAAGTTGATTTTTTCTTGAATATGTATTATTATTAGAATAATCAAATTTTAATATCCTATTAACCTAGGGTAGAGGTAGCTGTAACTAAGAGTATCCAATAGTAGCTGGCAGGTGTTAATGATTGGAAAAAGGATTTACAGCCGAAGAAAATATTTCTTGCAATAATATTTTCTGGGATTACACATAACATGTGTAATACTGTCACTTATATTGTAAGTGATGAGCTACAGGGTTTACTTTGAGTGATAAACTAGACGTACAAAGTATACCTTTGTACGTTTTTTGTATATAGTTAAAGTTGTTAATATAATATTAAAGTTTTTGTATATATAAAAATATTAACATATCTTACTTGTATAATTAAAATCAAATAATGTTTTAATAATTTAAAATTGGGGTGAATTTATATGAAAAAAGTAAATGTAGCAATAGTTGGTGCTACTGGAATGGTAGGTAGAACATTTTTAAAAGTATTAGAAGAAAGAAACTTTCCAATAGAAAATTTATTTTTATTCTCTTCTTCTAAATCAGCTGGTTCTAAAGTAATGTTTTGTGGTAAAGAATATATAGTAGAAGAATTAAAAGAAACTTCATTTACTGATAGAGGCATACAAATAGCATTATTCTCTGCCGGAGGAAGTATTAGTGAAAAGTATGCTCCAATAGCTGCTTCAAATGGAATCTTAGTAGTAGATAACTCTAGTCACTGGAGAATGAATCCAGATGTTCCTTTAGTAGTTCCTGAAGTAAATCCAGAGGCTATAAAAAATCATAAAGGTATAATAGCTAATCCTAACTGCTCTACTATACAGGCTATGGTTCCTCTTAAGGCACTTGATGATAAGTACAAAATTAAGAGAGTAGTCTACTCTACTTACCAAGCTGTATCTGGCTCTGGTGTTAAAGGTGTTGAAGATTTAGAAAAAGGAATGAATGGTAATCCTACTGGATTCTACCCTCATCAAATCTCTTACAATTGTCTTCCTCATATAGATTCATTTACTGAAAATGGATACACTAAAGAAGAAATGAAAATGGTAAATGAAACTATGAAAATACTTGATAACTACGATTTAAAAATAACTGCAACTACTGTAAGAGTTCCAGTAAGAAATGGTCATAGTGAATCTATAAATGTTGAGTTTAACAATTCATTTGAATTAGAGGATTTAGTAAAAACACTTGAAGAAACTCCAGGTGTTGTAGTAGTTGATAATCCTGCTAAAAACGAATATCCAACTGCTGTAGAATTTGATGATAGAGATGAGGTATTTGTTGGAAGGATAAGAAGGGACTTTAGTGTTGACAGTGGTGTAAATCTTTGGGTTGTTGCTGACAATATAAGAAAAGGTGCTGCAACTAATGCAATTCAAATAGCTGAAATGGCTTTATCATACGATTTAGTATAGTATAGTATACAAATTTGTATAAATATATAATTTTGTAAAATATTAATAATAAATAAAAAAAATAAGCATTAGAAGTAGCTGTAATATGAAACACAAAACTAAAAAAGAGGGGATTGATTTTATATGATATTTAAAGGTTCTGCTGTTGCTCTAATTACTCCATTTACAAAGGATAACAAAGTTGATTTTGACAAATTAGGTGAATTAGTTGAATACCAAATAGCTAATGGTACTGATGCTATAGTATCTTGTGGTACTACTGGTGAAGCTAATACTATGACTGATGAAGAACAACTTGCTACTATTAAGTATGTTGTTGAAAAAGTTAATAAAAGAGTTCCTGTTATAGCTGGAAGTGGTTCTAATGATACTATGCACTCAGTTAATTTAAGTCAAGAAGCTGAAAAATTAGGAGTAGATGCTCTATTAATAATAACTCCTTATTACAATAAAGCTAATAAAGCTGGACTTAAGCGTCATTTTGAAACAATCGCTAACAGTGTTAAACTTCCAATTATACTTTATAATGTCCCTGGAAGAACTTGTGTAAATATAAGCCCTAGTCTTATAGTTGAACTTGCTAAGATAGATAATATAGTTGCTGTAAAAGAAGCTAGTGGGGACTTAGGACAAGTTGCAGAAATAGCTAGTTTAGTTCCAGATGACTTTGCTATCTACTCTGGTAATGATGATACTATACTTCCTTTATTATCTTTAGGAGGTCAAGGAGTTATATCAGTACTTGCTAATGTTTGCCCTCAAGAAACTCACGATTTAGTAGCTAAGTTCTTTGAAGGTGATATAGAAGGTTCTAGAAAATTACAACTTGGTATGGATGCTCTAATTGCAGCTTTATTTATAGAAGTAAATCCTATACCAGTTAAGACTGCAATGAATTTATTGGGATTCAATGTTGGAGATTTAAGATTACCTCTAGCAGAAATGGACCCAGCAAATTTAGAAGTGTTAAAGAAAGAGTTAGTTAACTTTGGACTAAAAGTTAATGCATAATAAAAATTAATGCAGGATAAAAAATAAGTTTGGTCAAAAGTTAGCCCTTAATCATAGGAGGAAATTATGTTAAAAGTTATAGCAACTGGTTATGATGGAAAAATGGGTAAGATTTTAGCCGATACTATAAGAGAAGATAGTGAATTAGAATTGGTTTGTGTTTCAGCTAGAGGTATGGATAGCTGTGAAGGCGACCTTAAAATCTATGAAGATATGAGCACTATAGTGGAAGAAGTTGATGTGGTTATAGATTTTTCTCATCACTCTAATTTAGATAATATCTTATCTTATGTTTTAAAGACTAAGACTCCTTTAGTAATTGCTACTACTGGATATAATGATGAAGAAATGAACAAAATACATGAAGCAGCTAAAGTTATTCCTGTATTCCAATCATATAATATGTCTCTTGGTGTAAATGTATTAGTAAAATTGGTTAAAGATGCAGCTAAATTATTAGAAGGATTTGATATAGAAATAATAGAAAAACATCACAACAGAAAAGTAGATGCCCCAAGTGGCACAGCTGTTATGATTGCTAACGCTATAAAAGAGGTTTTACCAAACGTTGAAAATAATTATGGTAGATATGGCCGTAGTGCAAAAAGACAACCAAATGAAGTTGGTATTCATGCTATAAGAGGTGGAAATATCGTTGGTGAACATGATGCTCTATTTGCTGGAGATAATGAAGTCCTTACAATAAGCCATCAAGCCCAATCTCGTGGTATCTTTGCAAGTGGTTCTATAGCTGCTGCTAAATACTTAGTTAAACAAAAACCAGGATTTTATAATATGGACAGCATGTTAGGATAATAACAAGATAATAATACACAGTATAATCAAACATATACAATAAATAAATTCATTTAATACTATGCTTATACAATAAAAACCTGTAAAATAAAATATAAATAATGAGAAGTAAGTATATACTAAAATTGACAAATAAGTATATAATAAAAGAAATATAATGAAATACAAGGAGAATTAACAAATGGTAAATTTAAACGATGCTTATGAAATAGCAAGGTATATAAAAGAAGTTAAAAAGAAAACACCTGTTAAGGTATATGTAAATACAAACTCTTTACATTTCCAATCAACTGATAAGTTTAAGGTATTTGGAAGTAATGGCTCTTATATATTTGTAGGTGACTACGAAGATATAATGGAAGTATTAGACAAACATGGTAATGATATAACAGATACTCATGTAGAATACGATAGAAGAAATTCTGCTATTCCTCTAAAAAATACTTTAAGTGAACATGCAAGAATTGAGCCAGGTGCAATAATAAGAGACATGGTTACTATAGAAAAAAATGCTGTTGTAATGATGGGAGCTGTTATAAATATAGGAGCTGTTATTGGTGAAGGTTCTATGGTAGATATGAATGCTGTTATTGGAGCTAGAGGTACTCTTGGTAAAAATGTTCATTTAGGTGCTGGTGCTGTTGTTGCTGGTGTTTTAGAGCCACCTTCTGCTACTCCTGTTATAGTTGAAGATGATGTTTTAATAGGAGCTAATGCAGTTATTCTTGAAGGTGTTAGAATCGGTAAAGGTGCTGTTGTTGCAGCTGGTGCTGTTGTAACTACTGACGTAGAAGCTGGTGCTGTTGTTGCTGGTTCTCCTGCTAAAGTTATAAAAATGAAAGACGAAAAAACGGCTGACAAGACTAAACTTATGGAAGACCTTAGAAATTTAGATTAATTAAATAGTAATATATTAATTAAAAAGATTAATTAAAAAGGTGTCTCTGTATGAATTTAATTCATTGGAGGCACCCTCTTTTTTATAATATTTTTTCTCTTATTTATGCTTATTTTATTTATTTTTACAATTCTCTTATTCATTCTTGTAGCATTTTTATTTCTTGCTTATAAGTATTTTTATTTCCTTCAATATATCAACGAAACAAACTATTAAATTTTCTATAGCTTAATAAATAGAACTACTATTTACTACTGGTTGTGCATCTTTATTGCCACAAAGAACCACTAATAGATTACTTACCATAACTGCTTTACGTTCTTCATCTAAAGTTACAACATTATTTTCACTTAAATTAGTTAATGCCATCTCTACCATACTTACAGCCCCTTCAACAATCTTTTTACGTGCTGCTATTATAGCCTCAGCTTGTTGACGTTGTAACATTGCTGCTGCAATCTCTGGTGCATAAGAAAGATGAGTAATTCTCACTTCACATACTTCAATTCCAGCAATATCAACTCTTGACTGTAATTCATCTTTTAATCTATCTGCTATTTCCTGACTACTGCCACGAAGAGATTTTTCATCTCCATCTTCAGACACATCATATGGATAGAGTCTTGAAATATTACGAATAGTAGAATCACATTGAATAGATAAAAAAGTATTATAATTATCCACATTGAACACAGCCTTTGTTGCATCTATAACCTTCCAAATTACAACAACTCCTATTATAATCGGGTTTCCTAATAAATCATTAACTTTCTGCTTTTCATTATTAAGAGTCATTGTTTTTAAAGATACTTTCTTACCTCTTGAATTAGTTGATATATCTACTTTTTCATCAGATGAAGATTTTGACACATTAATATATTGATTTTTAAATAAATTTTATGAGATATGAACTTATATTTAATATATATTAAATCTGGATGCAATTTTTTTAATATCTGGTAAGTTATAAGCTTATTATCACTAATATTATTTTATATAAATTGTATTAGTGATAAAATAAACTTATAGCAATATAACAAATTTTTATTAATTTCATAGGAGGAATTTATGTTGAAAGTTATAATTAGTGGTTATAATGGAACAATGGGAAGAGTGTTAGCTGAATGTGTAAAAAAAGATAATGAATTAGAGTTAGTTTGTGGTGTAGCTAGGTCTGCTGATGAAAAAAGTTATCATGGTGGTACAAAACTTTACAAAACAATGACTGATGTAACTGAAAAAGCTGATGTAATAATAGACTTTTCACATCATGAGACTTTAGAACCAATATTATCATATGCACTAAAAAATAATACACCTGTAGTATTGGCTACTACTGGATATGATGAAAGTGATTTAAACAAAATAGAAGAAGCATCAAAAAATATTCCTATATTGTTATCATCAAATACATCTCTTGGAGTAAACATTTTAATAAAATTAGTTAAGGATGCTTCAAAAATGTTAGAAAGTTTTGATATTGAAATCATAGAAAAGCATCATAATAGAAAAGAAGATGCTCCTAGTGGAACTGCTACTATGATAGCCAATGCAATTAAAGAAGTCTTACCTCAAAAGATAAATACACATGGGAGATATGGTAGAGATTGTAAAAGAAAATCAAATGAAGTTGGAATACACTCTATAAGAGGTGGTAATATAATTAGTGACCATGATGTTATATTTGCAGGTGATAATGAAGTTCTTACATTAAGTCATCATTCTCAATCTGACGAGGTATTTGCAAACGGTTCTATAGTTGCAGCTAAATTTTTAATTGGTAAGCAATCTGGACTTTATAAAATGTCAGATATATTAGGATAGGTTTTGTACACAATAAATCTCAATCTATTTAGATATTCATATTTTGTAATTTGAATACTCAATGGATTGAGATTTTAACATATATTCTTTTTTGCCTATAAAAATTCTTTTAACTATTATTTTATTTATTACCATGTAAAATCATATTGTTTGTTATTTATAGTTTTTCTTATTTATTATATTAATTATTGTATTCTATAAACTGATACATACCCAGCTGGAGAAGTACCTGTTGTACCTGAACCAAATGTAAAACTTAAAGTAACAGCTGCTGCTCTAGTATCAACCAAAAAGCTTAAACTTACACTTACATCTGATGAAGTAAGTGTATTTACTGCTTTTGCAACAAAGTTATTTTGAGCTGCTCCATTAAAGTTAGTAGTAATTGACATAAACCCTGCAAGCGAAAGCGTAGCACGTATACCAAAAGATACATTATATATCCCTCCAACTGCAAGATTTATAGTACTACTTGTTGGAAAAGTTATATTGGCTCCATTTATAAATGATGAGTTAAATGTCACTAGTGAATTATTTCCTAAGCTTGAAGAAGATACTATAAATTGTGCATTGTTTGATGCTAGTACTCCCGTTGCTCCTGTGTTTCCTGTTGGACCTGTTGCTCCATTTGCTCCGGTTGCCCCTGTGTTTCCTGTTGGGCCTGTTGCTCCATTTGCTCCAGTCGCTCCTGTTGGACCTATTGCTCCTGCTACTCCATTTGCTCCCGTTGCTCCTACTGCTCCTGTTGGACCTGTTGCTCCATTTGCTCCGGTTGCTCCCGTTGCTCCGGTTGGTCCAGCCACTCCGTTTGCTCCGGTTGCTCCCGTTGGGCCTATCACTCCATCTGCTCCCGTTGCTCCTGTTGCTCCTACTGCTCCGGTTGGGCCTGTTGCTCCATTTGCTCCGGTTGC
>NZ_JAGWCX010000078.1:0-17266 GCF_020657775.1 Clostridioides sp. ZZV14-6345
TTTTGCATGAAATCAAATATATTTTCATTATTTGAACGATAAAATGAGGCTTATATCTATTTTGGGAAAGTAATTTTTTATTACTAGCGTTAGATTCTAATCTAATTGTATACTTATTGAAATAATAGAAATATATTGGTGTTTATAACTTAATTTTATTGTTTTTTAGAAATTTTTTTATATATTGGTATAATTATTCTGTTTAAATTTGATTAAAAAGTATATTAATTATAATAAGAAACAATTATATAAATAGGAATAGATTATTATAATTAATATAGATATAAAAATAATTATAGAAAGAAAGGCACATTATGGAAAAATTGAGAGTTATTGAAATGATAAAAAATAATCCCAATATTATAGCTACAATAGATAATCCAACTGATGAAATGAAATTGTTAGCTATTAAAGAAAATGGGCTTGTACTAGAATATATAGATAATCCAACTAGAGAGATGCAAGAACTAGCAATAGATAATAATATTAGAGCAATTAAATTTATAGATAATCCAACAGAAGATATGATGATAAAAGCAGTAAATGAGGGATGGAGTATACTGGATTATATTAAAAATCCAACTGATAAAGTTATTAAAATGGCTATAAATCAAGCAGGATGGGCAATTAAATATGCTAAAAATCCAAATGAAGAATTACAATTGTTAGCTGTAAGAAAAAATTATGATTCGATAAAGTTTATGAAACAACCTTATGAAAGCGTACAAGAAGAGGCAGTGAGAATAAGTTATGATGCCTTGAGGTATATAGAGTCACCTAGTCATAGTGCAGAACTTATAGCTATAAAAAATAATGAAGCAGCTATTAGCTTTATAACTGATTTAGATAAGAATAAAATGTTGGAATTTCTAAAAGTGAATATTTTAGTGATTAAGTACATTATAAAGAAAATATCTAAAGATGAATTGGAGGAAGTATTAAAAGAAGTATTATCAAAAGAAGATGTTGAAGAGAAGTATATTAGAGATTTTTTAAATTGTAGTGTTATAGATAGAAATAGTGAGAATATACCAATAGATAAAATTATGTTTATTTATAAATATGGAAGTAAGACAGCAAAAAAAATAGCTGTAGATGAGAAATTAAAGATTATTTAGGAGAGATAAAAATGAATTTTATAGACACATTAAAAAGCGTTGACTTAATATTATCCACTGGAGAAGTACCTTTAATAGTAGGTGAAAGTGGAATAGGAAAAACAGCTTTAGCAAATAAGCTTGCCAAAGAAAATGATTGGAGTTTAGTTGTTATTGATGGAAACCTGCTTAAAGAGGGTGAAATAGGTGGTCTTCCTACTATAGAATCTTATGTAGGAGTTAATTCTAATGGATACAAGACTGAAAAGAAAACAACAGTATATGCTGTTCATAACAAATTAAGGGAAATTGATGAAGAGATATCTAAAGGTAAGATAGTTCTTTTATTTATAGATGAGATAAATCGTTGTGAGCATACAGTACAGCAAGAACTTATGAATTTAATTTTAAATAGAGAAATTAATGGATATAAATTGCATGATGATGTAAAGATTTTAGCAGCGATGAATCCATCAAGCAAATATGGTTCAGATTTTGATTATCAAGTTGTAGATATGGATGCAGCTCAAGAAAATAGGTTTGTTTGGTTAAGTATGGAGAGTGACCATACACAATGGCTAAAATGGGCAATAGATGAGGGAATTGAAAGAAAAGTTATCGAATTTATTTCCACTTTTCCAGAATATCTGCATAAAATAAACGAAGATGATGTAAGAGCAACTCCTAGAAGTTATGAAAGAGTATCTAAAATTTATAAAGTTTATAAGGAAAAAAATAATTCTATTCCTAGAGCAGTATTTTTAAATGTTATAAAAGGGAATGTAGGTAAGGTTATTGCAGAAGAGTTTATAAGCTTTATTGAATCAGATTCTAAACCATTAATATCCTATGAAGATGTTTTTTTAGGAGAATCTATTGACGAGTCTATTATAAAAAGAGTAAAAAATGAGAGTCATACAAGACTTTATCTATCAGCTATGAATATCTTAAAAAACTTAGAACTAAATATTAAGAATGATAAATATGAATCAAACCACTATATTAATAGATTTATTGAGTTTTTAAAAATGTATCCTGTAGATTTAATGATAGGAATTATGAAGGATATTAGAAACAGTTATATTGAAGTATATAAAAAAGCTATAGAAAATGAAGAGTTTGTAAAATCATATTTTGAATCTTATAGTTTAATAAGGGGATAATGTATGAAAACTTATTTTGATAAACAAGTAAATGAGCTTTATAATAAAGCCAGCGAAATTATAAATACTCATTCTATGCTAAAGGCAAATCGTGCTAATGAGAAATTTGATATAGATATACCACAAGATTTTAAGTATGAGTTTTTTAGTCTTATAGATAAAGTGAATTTAAGTCTTATGGAAGAAGAAGATAATTTTTATGGATATTTTTTGTTTCAGATGTCAAGGGAGATAAGATTTGATATAAGTAGTCCTACAGGTGTGAATTTTAAGGGAGCTAAATATGTTATATATTTCAATCCAATAATTTTTTTAACACTTGATATAAATCAAATGGAAACTACAATTAAACATGAAATTCATCATATATTATCTATGCATTTAGTGAGAGCAAAGGAATTAAAAGGAAAGTATAGTACTTTGGCCATTAATATGGCAATGGATATAGTAGTAAATAAATTTTTAAATAATTTACCACCATATGCAACTACTTTGGAGTGGGTAAACTTAAAATATTCATTAAAACTTGAGCCATATGAACCTTTTGAATATTATGTAGAAAAGATTCAAACTGAATTAGATTTGATGGAAGAAGATGAAGATGGTGAAGAGGATGATAGTGATAAATATGGAGATATAGAAACTGGTTATAGTCCAGAAAAAACTCATGATATCTGGGATGAATCCAATGAGATAGATGAAAATACTCTTAGAGAATTTACTGAAAAATTTATTAACAGTTCTCAAAAAGGTAAAATTCCTGCTTATTTAGAAAATATGATATCATCACTTAAAAATAGTAAGGGTGAATTGCCATGGAATTTATATCTTAATAGAATAATGGGAACAGTTGAAAGTAATAAAAAAAAGACTATGACAAGAAGAAATAGAAGACAACCAAATCGTTTAGATTTGAGGGGGGAGCTTAGAAGTCACAAGGCAGAAATAGCAGTTGCACTTGATATAAGTGGAAGTATCAGTGATGAAGAGTTTAAACAAGCGATTAAAGAAGTACTTAATATAGTGAAAAATTATAATCATGAAATTACAATTATAGAGTGTGATAATGAAATTAGACGTGTATATAAAGTGAGAACTGAAAGAGACGTAAAGGATAGAATTAGGATAGGTGGAGGTACTAGATTTTCTCCAGTCTTTGAATATGCTAATAATAAAAAGGTTAATTTGTTGGTTTACTTTACTGATGGTAAGGGGGAAAATAAGCTACAAGTAGTACCTAGAGGATATAAAATTTTATGGGTTATTTCTGGAAGAGGAGATAAACTTTCACTAAAAGAGCCTTATGGGGCAGTTAAAAAACTTACTAAAGTTGAAGTAAAGAATGAAATATTAGAGATAAATGATGTAAGAAATGATGGATATTCAATGAATAGCCAAGCACCAATTTTATAAGTATTTACGAGAGATAAACTATTTTAATTTATACTTGATATGATTGTTATAGAAATCTAAAAAATACATTAACTAATGGTTAATGTATTTTTTAATTTTAATAATATAAGTTTTACTTACATTAAAGCCTCAAAATGTGTTAAAATATAATATATAGCAGATAGTTTTGGCAAGGTGAATTAAATTGTCAGAACTATTTTTTTTATTAAGGATGGTGATGGTTTTGTTTAAGGTTGATGATTATATAATGTATGGGATGACAGGTGTTTGCAAAGTACTTGATATAACAAACGAACAGTTTACAAATGGAATAAAAAAAGATTACTATGTGTTGAGCCCTATTTATTCCAATAATACAGTAATAAAAATTCCTGTAGATAATGAAAAAGTACCAATGAGAAAGTTACTTTCTAAAATTAATGTTATTTCATTAATAAATAATATTCCTAATATGGATACATTATGGATAGATAATGAAAAACTAAGAAGTGAACAATTTAAAAAAATACTTAGAGGTGGAAAATGTGAAGAGTTAATAAAACTAACAAGAAGTATACATCATAACAGAGAGTATGTAAAATCTATTGGTAAAAAAACACATCAAGCAGATGATAATATAATGAAAGAAGCCGAAAGATTATTAAATGAAGAGTTTGCAACTATTTTAGATATTTCTCCTGATGAAGTTAGTTCATATATATCAAATCATATATCTTAATAAAGTATTTTATAGTATCTTTTATTTAAAAATCAGAGTCTAATAAAATATAATCAAAAAAATGTAAGTGTAATGTTATTTATGCATATTGCTTTTAATAAAAAGTATAATTATATTGTATAAAATATTGAAACTATATTTATAATATACAATTTTTTAAAGATATAAATTATTATTGTAGATGCTTTTATACTTCTTAATAGCAAGTAAGATTAATAAGTATACTGGAAGTTTAAAATGAGATTGATATTATGATGAGTTATTTAGCTTCTAAAATGTATAATATTATAAAAAAGTTTTTTGAATTTTAAATGATAAGATGGATACTATGTTGAATAGAATCCATCTTATTTAAATTTTATTTATAATTATTTATTTAGTATTATTTTTTGTATATGAAAATATATTTTAAAACATATGTTTAGAGTATGTGATTTTATTAAAAAAATATTCGACAAAATAATGCTGAAATTGCATTTAGACTTATAACTAAGATAAATATTATATCTTTATAGTGTGACCTGAAAAATTATAGATGTACTAAACTTATTTAGTATTTTATTAGAATAATATAGAATAAGTACTAGAGTTTATTTTCAAACAAATTTTTATTTTTTAGCCCCAAAATTATTATGATAATGAGTGAATATAATTGCTTATAAACAATTTAAATATATTGAAAAACTATTTATTAGATGTATATAGTTAGATTACTTATAATATTCTTAAAATAAATACATTTGTTTATATTTAGAAATTTAAGGTAAAAAATCATTTTTATAAAGTAAAGCATATCTAAATTTAAAAATTAATGGAATTTATCAAGTTAATTAAATATATAATAATTATTTAGTTAATTTAACAGACTTTCTTAAAATCAATTTGAAATTTTTCTTTTCTTATCTATTAATATTATTTTCCAAAAATATAATTGTGAAAAGTATGTAATTTGATTATTATATATTGGATACAAAAAACTTGATTTATTGAATAAGTAAGGTAATAAAAAATCAAAATTTCACTTCTAAAAAACTATTCTGAATATTGATTTGGCTTATATTTTCATATGGAATATTTTGTATAATAAATTTGACAAATATAATTTAATTTTTTCTAATTATTTACTGTCGATTAATAGATTTTTTTCTTGCATATAAGTATGTATTTATGGTACGATTTACATGGTGAAGTAAATGTGGGGAGGTGGAAAATAAGTATTCGTGAAAAAGTTTTCAGATTGAGGTATTTTTATGTACAGTATATTATAAATAAATAATATAACCTCAATAAATAGTATCAAAGCGAATACATGGGTAATCACTTTAAAATAACAGTTTTTATGTTTAGATTCACAGTGTTTATTATAAGTCTAATAAATAAATCTAATCTGTGAATGGATAGTAGTTTATTTATTTAAGTTGAGAATTGGTTGGGTGAAGTAATATATAAATTTAAAAAGTAAATAAAAACATTATTTGAATAAATATATGTTGCTTTATTCGATACTCCTTTAAAAAAGCACTTAAATGTAATTACATAAGTTGCTACAAAAGGGGGAATTTAGTTTGTAAAATACTATCACGTAAAAAAATAAGAATTGCATATTACGAAGGTTTTTCATGGTATCAGATGAGAATCTACTGATTTATAAATATATCTGAAAATAACGAATTTATATAATTTAAATTTATGACTAAAAAATGTATTAATTTTACTCCATGAAAATATGTACTCTACAAATAAACACGCAATTATCTTAATAATAATTACAAATTGTTTTACAAAATAATATCACCATATCTTTCATTAAAAGAAAGAATTTGGATAAAACGTAAAAATATAAAAATATAATAAAGAAAGGATTTAAACTTATGAGCTCAACAGTAAAAAAGAAGGGTAAATTCCCTATGGGATTTTATATCTGTTCAACAACGTTCTCATTTGAAAGAGCAGCATATTATTCTGCGAAGTTTTTAATCTATATATTCCTTACAACAGCTGTAATTCATGGTGGACTTGGAATAGATAAGGGACAAGCTGCTATAATGCAAGCTAACCTTGTTGCATTCACATATCTTGCACCAATAATTGGGGGATATATATCAGATAGATGGATAGGAGCTAGGTATACTATACCTATAGGTATGCTTATCATGGGAGTAGGATATTATCTTGGTTCTATTGCAACTACAGTTTCTATGGTAAATGCAATGATAATCTTAGTTTCAATTGGTACTGCATTCTTTAAAGGAAACGTATCTGCAGTAAATGGACAACTTTTTGATAATCAAGAAGAACTTGATACAGCATTCTCAGTACAATATTCTTTTGTTAATATAGGTTCTTTTATCGGAACTACAGCAGTTGGTATACTTTATGCTAAGACTTTTGTAAAAAATGGTGTACTTGGATTTTCTCAATGTTTCTTCATAGCAGCTGTACTTTGTGTAATAGGTGCAATATGGTTCACATATGGATGGAGATTCCTTGGAAATGCAGGAAAGAGACCTTTTAAAGAAGGCGTAGTTGCTGAAAAAGTTGAAGAAAAAGATAAGTCTCCTCTTACAAGTATGGATAAGAAGAGAATTTGGGCTATTATACTTATATCATTCTTCTCTGTAATTTTCTGGGTATTCTGGTATCTAACTTATCTTGCAGTTTATGATTATGGTGCAGCATTTGTAGATATGACTATTGGAGGATTTGACATTCCTCTTGCTTGGTTTGACTCATTAAATGCACTTGTATGTATAGTATTAGGACCAGTTCTTGGAGCATTATGGTTTAAACTTGCTAGTAGACCACAAGGAGATATGAGTTTATTTAAAAAGACAGGTCTTGGATTAATATTCTTAGGTCTTGCATTCTTAATGCTTGTTGGCGCAGAGTTTACAAGAGGTATTGGAGCACCTGAAACTGCTAAAGCTAGTATAATATGGATAATCATGTTTGGTATACTTCTAAGTTTTGGAGAAATGTTATTCTCACCACTTGGTAACTCTTTCGTAAGTAAGTATGCACCTAAGAAGCTTCTAGGTGTTCTTATGGGAGTATGGACATTTGCTACTTTCATAGCTGGTCAAGGATACGGATATATATATGCATTTACTCTTAAATTTGAAATGATTAAAGTATATACTATAATTCCAGTAATATTATTTGTTGCAGCTATATTATTATTCTTATTTGACAAGACATTAAATAGACTTGTTGAGGATGATAAATAATCAGTAAATAATTATTCTGTTATATAGATTAATCTATAATAATGGTATTAGATTGATTTATAGATAGTTAATAATAAAAATAAAGTTTTACTTTTAAGTACATTATTGTGATATATGTTATTATGATATGTATTGAAGTATATTTATTAAATAAAAAACAAATAAAAAATACTAGCTTTAGTTGGCTAGTATTTTTTTATTTTAAATTGGATAGAAAATTAATACATAATTTCGCCACTTAAGACTGTATAAGCACTTCCTCCAATTTTCACAGAAGTTATGTCATTGTTTTCTTTAGCTATATTTACATATACTTTTCCAGGTCTGTTTATAAAGTTACCTTCTTCACCAATAAAACTAGTTTTATCTAAAATATTATGGTGTACTATATAAGAAGATACACAAGCATTTCCAGTTCCACATACAGGGTCTTCTGTAACTCCAACATATGGTGCGATAGATCTTAAATGATAGTCACACTTTTCATCTATAGTCTCTATACAAAATGGAGTTATACCAATTAGATTATTATCGCCACTAAATTTTTTGATTTTATTTAAGTCTGGAGAGATATTTTTTAAATCATCTAGATATTTTAATCCAAATACAAGCCACCAAAGTCCAGTATTTACCTTCATAATTGGATACTCAATAAGTCTATCTTCATGTATACCTATCATTTGTGCAACTTCTTTTCTGTAACTATCTAAATTTTCAAATTCAGGGGAATTCTGTTCCATCATAAATATATTTTCATTATTTATTTCCTTAAGTTCTACAGATAATACACCAGCTTTTGTTTCTTGATAAAATATACTCTTACTGGCATCAAGTTTTCCTTCTTCCAAAAGTGCATGGAAAGCTCCTATTGTTGCATGACCACATAAATCAACTTCCAAACCAGGTGTGAAGAATTGTACTTTAAAATCTGCAACATTTGATTCTGAAACGAATGCAGTTTCTGATAAGTTCATTTCTTTAGCTACATTCTGCTTGATTTCATCCGAAATATTAGATGCATTAGTAACTACACCAGCAGGATTTCCACCAAAAGGTATAGTTGTAAAAGCATCAACCTGCTTAATCTTAATTTTGTTCATTTTTATAACCTCCTTTTATTTGTTCTGAAATATAAATTTCATGTTTTATGTATTGAACTCCAATATATAAGATATTAGAGTTTTTTGTCCAAATTGAAATGGCTTCACTGCCTTCAGATAAGTTTCCTGTCAATATCTCATCGTTATCTACAATTAAAATAATTCCTTTGTAAAGTATTTTATTTTCAAGTGTAGTTTTATTGCCCCCATGAATATGAACATTATCTAGACCTTCTAGAATTTTATTTTCTAAAAGGAGTATTTCAATATTAATATTTTTTTTGTAGGCAATTAGAAGTTCTTTTTTTAGTTCAAGAATTTCTTCATAAGGACAAGAAATTATGATTTCTTGCTTTGCATTGTTTATCATTTCTATTGCTTTTTTTAAGATATTTTTATCTCCTTTTATGTTTAAAACATATTCTACACTTTTACCTTTATTTAATATCTGTAAGTTGTTCTTTAACTTATCCATAGAATTATTAAATTCTTCTTTCTTATTTTTTAATAATTCATTGGGATTTATAGGTACATATTTAATAGGGTCAGTTCCGACATTGACAATTATATTGTTATTCAATAGTTTTGTTATGTTTTCATATACTTTTGATTGTGGTACACCTGATAATTTACTTATTTCATATCCTGTTAGAGGATTTTCCTTTAATAATGATATGTATATTTGGGATTCATATTTGGTAAATCCTATATTTTGTAATTCATTAATTATATCATCCATAGATAAACTCCTTTTATAAAATGTTAGTAACTACCTATGTAGTTATTAATTTAATTTTATAACCTAAAGGGAAGAATGTCAACTATATTAAGTAGAAAATTAAAATATATTAGAAATATTTAACTTACAAATAGACTTATCACAATATTAAAGCTATTAAAAACAGGCAGTTACAAAAAAGTGACTAATTGAACCCTTATATAGGTAGTAGTATATTAGTATCAAGAAAACAATAAAGGAGATGTATATTATGATAAAAATAATAAATAATAATGAATTTATAAACGAAGTAGAAAATAAAGATGGGTTGGTAGTTGTAGATTTCTTTGCAACTTGGTGTGGACCTTGTAAGATGTTATCACCAATATATGAAGCTTTAGGAAATGAGATGGCTGAAAAAGCAAACTTTTTAAAGGTGGATATAGACCAAAGTATAGAACTAGCTCAAAAATTTGAAGTATCTACAGTACCAACTATGATAATATTTAGAGATGGAAAACCTGTAGATAGATTAATAGGTTTTATGCCTAAAGAGAATTTAAAAGACAAAGTTGAATCATATATGTAATTAAAATAAATCACATATCTAAACAAAAGACTCATTATAGTGAGTTTTTTTGTTTAGATACTATTAAGAAAAGTGCTGGGTATTATTTTTTATTACTAAATTACACGAAAATGAGCTACAGTTGGGGGAAACTGTAGCTCATTTTATTTTGGGGGAGATAGGTTGAACTTATTGGTTATCCGTATCATATTTTTAGTATAGTCACTTATTTGAATTTATATACATTTTTTTATAAATTTTACATAAAATGTTAAATATTAATTGGAACTAATGATAGCATTTGATTTAGCTGATGTAAATTTAAGAGATGAAGGTTTTGAGGCATTTGTAAGTGTGGGAGAAGAAAATAATTGGATTTAATAAACAAAAAATAAAAATGTTGACTATATTAATAAACTTTAATATAATATATCTATAGAAATTGTAGATTGCAGAATGGAGGTAGTAACATGAAAATTGAAAATCTTTCTATTAATGATATTAAACGAGGTTATATATTCAATGATGAATTAAATTGTTATAGTTGTATTAAATGTACAAAAACATATGAAGTAGGAGAAATATATAAAATAGGTAATAGATTTTTTGAGGCTTCAAAAGCTATTGAACTTCATATGGAATTAGAACATAGTGATTATTTGGAGCAATTACTTAATAGTGATTCAAAGTACAATACACTAACTGAAAATCAAAAACAATTATTTCAGTTCTTTATTAGTGATTTACCAGATAAGGAAATTGCGAAAAAGGTTGGAGTGTCTACATCTACTATACGTCATCAAAAATTTATGTTCAGAGAAAAAGCCAAACAAGCTAAGTTATATTTAGCACTATATGAATCTGTGTTTGAAGATAAATCTAATAAAGGTAGTACTATAATACCAATCCATGAACATGCTCGAATGGTGGACGAAAGATATGTGGTAACTGAAGAGGAGAGAAAACATATTTTAGATACATCATTTGAAAGTATGAATCCTTTAAAATTAAAAGTATTTTCTTCAAAGGAAAAGAAAAAGGTTGTAATTTTATCTAAGATTTTGGAACAATTTGAACGTGGGAAGCAATATTCAGAAAAGGAAGTTAATCAGATTTTAGAATCTATATATGGTGATTTTGCAACAATTAGAAGATATTTAATTGAATACGGTTTTATGAGCAGAAATAAAGAATGTACAAAGTATTGGTTGACATAATTAGAATAACAATTTTTACTAATATATAAGGTTATTTTTACCTATGGAAGGAGTCAAACATGAATGATGAATTAAAATCTATTTTATACAGTAAAGGTGTAGATATTGTTCGTTTTGTTGATATATCTGAATTTCCAACGAGTCAAACACAAGGTTTCTCTAAAGCAATTTTATTTTGTATAGGGTTATCAAAAAAATTTATTACAGATATATACAATAACTTACCTACAGATAGTGATGAGTTCTTGGAAAAAGAGGAGAAAGTAGAAGCGTTAGCTGATTGGCTTTCAAAATATATTCAAAACAAAGGATATAGAGCTTATTCTCAATCAGAGACAAATAATCTAGAACATGGATATTTTGAAAAAGCTTACATTAATCCAGAAATGAAATCAGGGATTAGCCCTTTACCACATAAGACAATAGCAAATATTAGTGGTATTGGATTTATGGGAAAAAATAATTTGTTTGTAACAGAGGAATATGGATGTGCTTTTAGTATGTGTACAGTACTTACAGATGCTCCAATTTCTGTTGAAAGATATCCTTTGATTGATTCAAAATGTCTAGATTGCAATATTTGTGTAGAAAACTGTCCTGCAAAAGCTATACATGGAAATGAGTGGACCTTGCCAGGGAAAAGAGAGTCTATTATTGATGTTTCAAAGTGTTTTTGTGTATTGAGGTGCATGATGAGTTGTCCATGGTCATTAAGATATGCAAATCAAAAATAAATATATTATAGATGATATTAATTTAGATATTGTAAACTTTTTTAAATGTAAGATTATAGGGGATGTCTTAAAGCAAAAATTTGTATAGAACACTCAGAAATGAGTGTTTTTTTGTTGATTTTAAATTATATTGATATAAAGCTTAACTATTTTAATCATTATATGAAGTTTGTATTAAAAAATTAAGAATAATTTAGTAAGATTGAAAATATAATTGAATTATAATTTATTTATAATTAAATTATAAAAAGATTATAAAAAACAAAAATTATTCTCTCAAAAATCCAAAAGAGAGTAAAAGTCACTTCACTTATAGTCAAAAAATGCTTCTATGAAAATAATTTAGATTTAAAAAGGAGGAATTAATCATGGAAATTGAAACTAAAACTCCAGATTGGATTAATGTGCTGGAATTAAACAATAAAATAGATATTACTGGGAAATATGATGTAAGTAATATGATACAAGAAATTGTTTCTGATAAGTCATTAGAAGGTTCGATTATATATTTCCCAAAAGGTAATTATTTATTTGAAGAAGGTATTAAAATTAGTCAACAAATAACACTTCAAGGAGATTCTTATTATGGAGGAAATAATCAAGTATCAAATTTAGATAGCAAACAATCAATCATAGGAACAACCAACTTTATAACCCGAGGAGTTTCTAATATGAGTATTATTACATTGACAGGAGCAAGTCAATGTATCAAAAATATTAATTTTTATTACGATAGTTGTGATGTAGAGAAAATATCACCTAAAAATGTATCTGCTATTACAGAATTTGAAGGAGCACAAGGCCTATATCATTTTGAACACCTGTTTATTTCTGGATTTTCAGGGGTAGGAATTGAAATTCCACACTATTCAACTGGTAATGATATCACTGTTAGTTCATGTGGTCTTGGTATGAAGATTGGAGAGAAGTCGATGCTTTCTAGTAGCGAGATTTACGAATGTAAAAATGGAATGGAGATTACTACTGGTGTTAGCTTAAATAATGTGAGAATAGAAGAAATAAGAGAAATAGGTATTAATAATAAAGGGTTTGGTTTTAACCTTATTATGAATCTTATAGTCGACAAATGTGGATATTGTGGCTTTATGTTTGAAAAAATGTACCATAGCCAGATAACTGCGAGAATTACTAGATGTGGTCAGTATTATAAAAATGTTGATTACAATACTTATGAGAATATGAAAGATAGAAAAGAAGAAGCTTATTCCATTTTTTATGGAGATATTTTAGAGAATTGCAATATTGTATTGATGAATAGTAATATTTATACTTTAGAAAGCGATTCACTTGATGAACATAAGATATATGTAATCAAGGCAAATCAAACAAACAATGTAATGTTAACGTGTTATGCTGAAGCAGATGACTTTATACAGTTTGCAAAGGGAAACTTATTGTTAGCAAATGGTAGAAATACTTATAAATTTTATAATGGTGAGATTTGTTCTGTAGGAGGTGTTCAAATTTCTGATATAGATGAAAAAGATTTAATTAAAATAATAAAGAACACTCTGTATATAGATGACAAAGGTAAGTATTTAATGGTTCCTAGACTAAAAAAGAACACTGTAATATATTCAGTGCTAGATTCTGCAGAAGAAATAAATAAATTACATGGAGGAATATGGGAACAGATTGATGTAAAAGCACTGGCTGGGGAATCCATGTACTATTATAAAAAGATAAAAGATTAATTATCAAGCTAGGAGGTAGTGAGTAATGGAAGAGTCTATAATAATTAAAGATACAAGTGGTTGGATTAATGTCCTAGATTATGGAGTTTGTAATGACGAAACAAAAGATGTAAGTTCCAAGTTGCAAGAAATTATGGATGCTGTACCAGAAGATTCTATTATATATTTTCCAAAAGGAAAATACTTATTTGAAAGTGGTGTTAAGATTAAGAAACGATTAACCTTATGTGGGGATTCTTATATTTTGGCAAATGTTCCTAAAAACACTGCTGGAGTAACACAGTTTACTTTTAAAGGAATAAAAAATCCTAAAAGTGAAAATATAGCAATTATAACAGCAAAAAATGTAAGACACTGTATTAAGAGTATTTGTTTTTATTCAGATAGTTGTGATAGAGATATGACACCTAATCATGAACCTCCAACAGATGGAAAACCTAGATTTCATCATGATGTAATTATAAATTATAGAGATATATCAGCTGTTATATGTGAAGATAAACAGGGAGAACCAGGTCATTATGAAAACCTGTTTTTTAGTGGCTTTTCTGGAAGTGCACTTGATATGCCTAATAATTCTACAGCAAATGATATTACGGTTTTTACATCTGGGCTTGGAATTAGTACAGGGGAAAATTCAACTATTGCTAACAGTAAGGTTTGGGGATGTGTTGATGGAATGATAATTTCTACTGGAACCTTTATAAATGGTATGAGGGTAGAAGAAATAAAGAAAATTGGAATTAAAAATATTGGTAGAGGTTTAAATTTTATTACAAATATCACAATTGACCAATGTGGATATTGTGGAGTTTGGTTTGATTCTATATCAAATGTCCAAATATCAGGAAATATCACAAGATGTGGGCAGTACTATTATGACGTAAGTTATGATGATTATTTAAAGTTAGATAATAGAATTAAAGAAGCATATTCTTTGTTCTATGGCAATTCACTGGAGTCAAGTAATATAGTTTTGTCAAATACTAATGGGGATAACTGGGAAGATTTCAAAGAAGATAAGCATAAAGTGTATCTTGTAGAAACATTTGAAACCAAAGATGTACTATTAACGTGCAACATAGATGCCACTGACTGGATTGTTAAGTCAGAAAAAGGAAATCTAACATACAATAATATGCGACAAACTGTTATATTTTACGATGGAAAACTAAGTAGTATCAATGGAATTGGTATATCTGAAGAAGATTATGGGGATAAAGTGAAGTTAAAAAAAGGAAATATATATATAAATAGTCAGGATAAGATTATTAAGATGCATAAACCAGAGGTAGGTGACATTATGTCAACAGTTATTAAAGATGAAAATATACTTTCTACTCATTATGGGGGAACATGGGAGAAAATTGGTGAAAAAATAGAGTTTGGAATAACTGTACACTATTATAAGTTGATAGGGAAATAAGCAAATATGTAGTATTTGAATATAGATATTTTATTAAGGAGCTAGTACTATAGTTTTAAGGTAAAGAGTTCAGTAATAGTGTAAATTGAACAATATAAAAAATTGATTTGATACTAAGGGTTCATAAAATTTTGATATTAAGTAAATTGGAAAGGAATATATAGTGTTATGGAAGGAATAACTGGGGTTAAAGATGGAAGATGGATTAATGTAGTAGAAAGAGGTATCAAAAATGATGGTACGTATAATATAGGTCCTGATTTGCAGGATATTATTGATGAAATAGAAACAGATTTTTGTGTCTTGTATTTTCCAAAAGGCAAATATTTATTTACGAGCGGTATTAAAATCAATAAAGAAATTGTACTGCAAGGGGATTCTGATTCATCTACAGGGGCTACACAATTTATAACACGTGGAGTAGAAAATATGAGTATTATTACATTGACGGGGAAAAAACAATGCATTAAAAATATAAATTTCTATTCTGATAGTTGCAAGATACAGGTTAATAAAGAACCACCAACAAAAGGCAATCCTAAATATCATTATGAGATGATTATTAATAAGAATGAAAAGAATGTTGAGATGAATAATGTATCAGCAATCCTGTATGATAATAGTGATAAGATGATTAAAGGTCTAGGTCATTATGAAAATATTTATATAAGTGGTTTTTCGGGGACAGGAATTAGGATACCATATTACTCAATTGTAAATGACATTACAGTTTCATCTTGTGGACTGGGGATTGATACAGGAATAGACACAATTATTTCTAATAGTAGAATATCTAAATGCCAAAATGGAATGAGGATTAGGACTGGCACTAGTATAAATAACGTAAGGATTGAAAAAATACAGAAAGTTGGTCTTATAAGTAGTCAAGTTAAGGATTATGAGGGATATGGAAGTTATAAAATTAATAATATTACGATTGACCAATGTGGGTATTGTGGTTTTTCATTTGATTCAGTGAAAGGTAGTTATTTTTCGGGCATTATAAGAAGATGTGGGCAGTATTATTATAATACAGATTATGACACATATCTAAATATGAAAGATAGGGTAGAGGAAGCATATTCTTTATTTTATGGAAATTATTTTACAGAATGTAATATTGATTTAATTAGTGATAATAAGGATAACTGGGATGATGGATTAGAATATAAACATAAAGTTTATGTATTTAAAACCCTTCAAATACCAAAGTTAACATTGAGATGTAATATAGATGCCTATGATTATATCGTTAAATCGGTAGATGGAGGAGGCAATTTAAGGTTACAAAATAACTTTAACAATTATATATTTATTGATTCATCTAGTCCAGAAGTTATTAATGGAATTAATTTTAATTATCAAAAGAATGGAAACTTATTTAGGTTAAATAATGGCAAATTGAGTTATAAAAATGGAAATGAAGAAACAGCTATATTTAGGCCTAACTATGGTCTTATTGTAGCATCAACAGATTCAGATTGTGAACAGATAGAGGCTAACTATGGAGAAAAATGGGAGAAGCTTGGTTCTGAAGTAATTGGAAAAGAAACGGTATATTATTATAAACATCATGAACCAGATAAAACAAACAAACTACAATAAAATTGTATTATATAATGATATAAAGTTTTAATATATAGTGTTTATCTTTAATGTAATATTGATATATTTGTAGGGTATTAAATTTATTAAAAAGTAAAATTGTAGGGTGCTTGAAAATAGCACCTTTTTTAGTTTTATTATAAAATTAGTTTTGAAAGTTTAGGAATAATATATATTTATTTTTAAAGAATTATAAATTTATAAGAATATTTTAAATGCTGGAAATAAGTCAGTAAATCTTACAGAATAGTGCGGAAAGCTCACTCCTTTAGGTGTGGGATGGATAGCACAAACAGTGTATAAAAAGTATTGACACATACACATATGTTTTTAAATAGCCTTCCAACTTTAAGTCCTTCTGGTATAATGCAAAATATAAAAGGTTATACAAGTAAAATATTAAGAGAAGAATTTATTGAATTATCAAAAATGCCTAGTTTATGGACTAGAAGCTATTTTGTATCTACAGAAGAAAATGTATGTAGTGAAACTATTAAAGGTAAAGATAGAAATAGAATATTTAATGATATTCATAAGAAATATAATTTAACAGAGTATTCACTTC
>NZ_JAGWCX010000079.1:0-16908 GCF_020657775.1 Clostridioides sp. ZZV14-6345
TTTGCTCCTGTTGCTCCTGTTATTCCTCTAGGGCCAGTAGGGCCTGTTGGACCCGTAGCACCAGTTGGTCCTGTTGCACCTACATCTTGATATAAGCTTGGAGCTGAAAGACCATTGTAATCACTCATATAATTAATCCTCCTTCTTTTAAAGGTAGAGTAATACTCTATAAATATCGAGTATTCCCCTATATAATTATATGAGTCGACAATTTTTTATGTGAAAATATATCTATTTACTTATATCAACATTTATGCTTTGATTTTTAAACGTTGTTATATTATTCATTTCTTTATTCCAGTCTTCTATTATTGGAGTAATACTTATCTTTTTAACATCCTTTTTAATTTCATACTCTAAAGAAGATTCAAAATAATTACCCTTAGAATAACTTAAGTCATATCCATCTGAACCACCAATTAATTCTAAATTTTTTCCTCTTCCATCTTTAAGCATAAATTCTAGTATCTTTGGCGTATCATCATCTTTATTAAAAAAAGCCTCAACACGATTAATAAAAATCATATTAAGGCATCTACAAAATTATATAATTGCTTATCTATCTTCATCAGTAACATTGAATATATACGGAACATTTCTATAGTAATCACCAAAATCAAATCCATATCCAACTACAAACTTATCTTCTATTTCAAATCCACAATAATCTGGCACTAAATCAACTTTTCTTCTGCTTGGTTTATCCAAAAGAACACAACATTTTAAACTAGCTGGGTTTTTAGCTTTTAGATGTTTCAATACAAAATCCATAGTAAGTGCAGAGTCAGTAATATCATCTACAACCAATACATCATATCCTGCTACATCAGTAGTTACATCTGAAACTACTTTAACCTTTCCAGTACTTTCTTCACTATTTCCATAACTAGATGTAGTCATAAAATTAACTCTAAGAGGTAAATTTATATTTCTAACTAAGTCTGCACAAAATATAAAGCTCCCTTTTAATAAAGATACTACCATAAGATTTTTATCTTTATAATCTTTTTCTATAATTGCTCCTAATTCTTTTAATTTATCTTTAATTTTTTCTTCTGAATACAACACTTCCCATTTTTTTGTTTCTATATCCATAAAAAGACCTCCAATTGTAATAATCCTTCTTAATTTTATAAGAGATTGCTCACTTTTTCAATACTCTTATTCAATATTAGCCAATATTATTGAGTTTTTAAGTACATTCAACAATTATTAACAATGTATCTTATATTTTAAGTAGTTCATATACTAATCCTAAATTACATACTATATATTTTAGACAAAAAAAAGAAAAAACTTGCACTAACAAGTTTTTTCTATTATACATAAATTTATACATAATCATATCTTAAAATACTAGTCAACTTTATTCATATCATTCATTACATTTAAGATTATCTCATCTGTTATAGACATCCCTTTATCACTTACTCTACCTAAGTTTTGTATACTTTGCTCAACACTTGAACCAACTATACCATTTAGTGGTGGTACAAAACAATCTTGCTTAGCTATTATAGCACTTTGTATAGCCGCAGATGCAGCAGAAGATAATTTTAATGCACAACCAGCTTTTGCACCATCACATATCATTCCACTTAAATCGGCTATCATATTTTCTATAGCTCCTTCTATTTGCTTTTCAGTACCATTCATAAGCCAAGAGATACCAGCAGTTGCTCCAGTAGATGCAGCAACACCACATCCACATACAGCAGATAATCTTCCTGTATAGTTCTTAATATAACCAGTTACTAGATGAGATATAGCCAAAGCTTTTGCTAGTCTTTCATCAGATTGTGGGAATTTTTTATTGTAAGCAACTATTGGAAGAATTGCTGTTAAACCATGATTTCCACTACCATTTGAACTCATAACAGGCATTTTTACTCCTGCCATTCTTGCATCTGAAGCTCCAGCAGTCAGCATCATTGCATAATTTATAACATCATTACCTAAAATACCTTCTTCCATAGATTTTTTAATTCCATATCCAACACCAATACCAGTTTTTTGCTTTAATCCATATTCAGCCATTTCTTCATTCATTTTTACTCCATCTAGTAAAAATTCTATATCTTTAAAATCAATGCCTTCTACATTTTTTATTAATTCTTGTATAGTTACAGTGTCCATTAAATTTTCAGCTTTTTCTGCTGTATCACTTGAAGCAGATACTTTTGGTTCATTATCTAATAATACTTCCCCATCTTTTTCTAAAAATGTAAAATTATCATGTTTAGTTCTTATTCTAACTTTAGCAATATGATTTGCTCCTTTTAACACAACTTCTATAAACACTTTCTCTCTTGTATCAGCAGGTGTTATTGATAGAGGAGTATTATCCATATAATCCTCAGCTATTTTAACTTCTTCTTTTGTTAGAGTCTCTAATACACTTAGCCCATTTTCAGAATGACCACCTACTATACCTAAAGCTGCTGCTATTTTTAATCCTAATCTTTCAGTACCTGGTATACCTACGCACATACCATTTTTATAGATACTAGGACTAACTAACATACGATTTTCAACGATTTCTTCTCCTAATAATTCTTTTGCCTTTGCACATGCTAGGGCTAAAGCTACTGGTTCAGTACATCCTACTGCTGGCTTAACTTCTGCCTTTAATATTTCCACCAATTCTTTTCTTATATCTCTCATTATATATAAACCTCCCAATTAAGTTTAGATTTAGTACTCAAATAATTCTATTAAATAATTTCTTATATATATATTTATAGCAAAATACATGCCATATTTTTTATTTCTGTTCATATTTTCAGCATGATATTCTATAATTGTTGATATGACTGCTTCCATATATATTTTTTTTTATTTACATAGAGGATTTATATTTTTTTAAATGGAGAAATGGATGACAATTTCGCAAAAAGACAAAAAAAAATCTCAAAATGAGATTCTATATCATTTTGAGACGAATAATACATATTATTTTTTACCTTTGAAACAATCCTCTGTATTTACATTATCCTTCTTAATAATTTTAACTTTACATCTGATTTTATTTTTTTGGATGCTTATACATCTACTATTTTTATAGACTTCTACTATTTGTTTGTACTTAAATTTTATATAGCTTTATATAGTTTTTATTACATTCTTACATTACTATGAAATTATATTGTATTTTTCAATTTTTCTATACAATGTGGCTCTTGATATTCCAAGTGCCTTTGCTGTTAATTCTTTATCTTTTTTATAATCTTTATATTTATTTAAAGCTTTTATTATCTCAATCTTTTCAAGTTCATCAAGTGGAACTATCCTATCACTTTTAACTTCTAATTCTTCTACAGATGTATTTTTAATTTTTTGAGGAATTACATTCATTGTAATTATCGGAGATGAAGACATATTCACACTATATTCAATAATATTCTGTAATTCTCTTATATTACCTGGCCACTTATATTCAATCATAGAATCGACAACCCTACTATCTATATCAATAACATTTTTATCTAGCTTTTTTGAATACTCTTTAACCATATGCTTGATTATAAGTGGTATATCTTCTTTTCTTTCTCTTAGACTTGGTAGTTTTATAGGTATAACATTTAATCTATAATATAAATCTTCTCTAAAAGTACCATTTTGAACCATTTTTTCTAAATCTTTATTTGTGGCAGCGATAATTCTTACATCTATCAAAACATTTGATTTACTTCCAATCTTGTTAAGCTCTTTTTCTTGTAATACTCTCAATAACTTTGACTGTAAATGCAAACTCATATCTCCTATTTCATCTAAAAAGATACTTCCTTTATGAGCTACTTCAAACATTCCAAGCTTTCCACCTTTTTTAGCCCCAGTAAAAGCACCTTCTTCATATCCAAATAATTCACTCTCTAATAAATTATCTGGTATGGCTGCACAGTTTACAGCTATAAAAGGATTATCTACCCTATTACTATGGTTGTGTATGGCTCTTGCAAAGAGTTCTTTACCTGTTCCACTTTCTCCAGTAATAAGTACTGTCGAAGTTGATTTAGAAGCTATTAAGGCTTCTTTTTTAGAATTTCTTATAGCCACACTTTCTCCAATTATATTTTCCAATTTTATCTTATAATCCTTATTTATCTTATTGTAGTTTTTTATAGCATCTCTTTTATCTATAAAGTCAATAACATATCCTTTTAACTCATTTTTTAATACTATTTTATTGATGTTATATATTCCCTTTGAATCATATCCATACCCCTTATAAAAAAAACTACATGATTTGTCCTTTTTAAAGTTATTTATAGAAGGCTTCTTTATAAAATCTAATTCAACAAATATGTTTTTGCCAGTTATATTATCTTTTATATTAAAAAGCTCTTTAAACTTTGAATTATATTTATCAATCTTGCCATCTACATCAATAGACACAACAGCCTTATCCATATTGTTTAATAGTGTCTCTAATTTTTTCTTTTCTAATTCTAGTTCATACGTTTTAATTTGAGCTTTTAATTTATTAGATATTAAATCTGCCATCTTACCTAAAAAGTTTATAAGACCATTTTTATTATTTTCTATAATCTGTGCTTGCTCTTTTGTAAAGGCTATAAGACCTATAACACCATGAGAATCACCATCACATATAATAGGACAACACACTTCTGCAAACTCTACACAAGCCCCATTCTTATAACATTCTCTACATATATCACTACTCTTTGGGTCATCAATTAGTATTGTAATCTGTTCTGTAAGTGATTTTTTAAAAGCCGTATATTTATCTACTTTCTCACCTATTTTGTCTATATATACTCCTGTACCTGCAATCCTAAATAACTCCTTATTTACTATAGTTACATCTATATTGAGTACTGACACTATAGCTTCAGCTATATTTTGAATATCAGATTTTATATATTCTAAACCTATCATAATCATCATTCCTTATTTTTCTTTAACATGAGTATTTGTCTTATTTCTTTAAGAATCAAGTATATTTTATTTAAAGTAAATTGGATTGACATTAGGATTACAAAGAGCATAACAATTATTATTAACTCATAATTTATTTCCATCTAAACATCTCCTTATAATAAAAGACTAGGCTCAACCTAGTCTTTTATATTATATCCATATTTATATTTTAACTCATTTATCTTCTTTTTCCCACATAAATATATTTTAATTTATTTGACTCTTTAATCATGCCGTCAAAGTTTAATCTTGAAAATATATTGAATACTTCATGTGGATAGTGAATCTTTGTAACGGAACCACAAAACTTATGTTTAAGATAGTTTAACTTAACTTTTAAATTTTTTAAATTTAAATCCTCTAATATAACCTCTCCATTGCCCTTTAATACTCTTTGTATTTCAGATGAAGCTTTTTCACAATCTGTAATAACATTAAATTGGTCTACTATTATTATCTTGTTGAAATGATTATCATCAAATGGTAGAAACTCTAACTTACCTTTAACTACATTGCAATTTTCATTATACACTAAAGAATAACAGACATCTTCATAGTTACTATTCTCCAGTATAGTTACAGAAGTCCCAAGACCTCTCAATCTCTTGCCTAGGTTTCCTATATGACCAACAAGCAATATTTTATCACCTACATTATACTCAATTGTATCCAAAAAACATTCTAATTCATCAGATGTATATTTAGCTTTAACCGGCTGTCTATTTATCTGATATAATATGCTTTTCACAATGCTTCACCTCTTCATTTCCTCAATTATAAATTATGTACAGATTACATTATAATAAATGGAGAGCAACTATTCAAGAGATATTTCATTAGTATTTTTTTAAACAATCTTTATACATTTTAATATGTTATTATATCAAACTTATTAGTATTTTATTCATAAAAATCAGTCTACTTTTTATGCCTATTCATTGTTATTTTCATCCAATTTTTTTATTTTCGATATGGATACTTCATATGCCATTTTTTTAACCACATTATTTTCATCTATCTTTTTCTCATATTCTCTACTTTGAACCCTACCCCAAAGCTGTATCCTGTCTCCAACCTTTAGATTCTTTGCAAACTTAGCATTTCTTCCCCAAACTATTGATGGGATATAGTCAGATTTGTTATAAGGTCTGTTTATAGCCACTAATAAATCGGTTATTTCCCTCCCTAAAGGGGTTTTCCTATACACAGGTTCCTTACATACATATCCATCTAAAAATATACTATTAGGGTCTTTATTTTCCTCATCTATGCTCTTTATTTCTCTGACAAATACTGTAAGCACTAATCTATTTTTATTATTTAACGTTTTATTATATGATCTTAATTGACCTACAACATTGACTAAATTTTGTTTATCAAGGTCAATATCTTGGAGAAGTCTTTCTGATACAGTCATTGGAAGTATATCAAAAGAATCGCTTAGTCTGTTTATTTTTATTTTCATATTATAAAATTTTTCTCCAAATATCTCATGACTAAATTCTAGCTTATTGTCTAACTCCCCTCTTAAGTTTACTACGTTATTCTCATCTTTAACAGCTATCATATTTTATCCCTCCACAATTGTTAATTCTTATATTTCTGGTATCAGCTTATATAATAAATATATTTGTAAGGGATGTATTTTATTACAAATCTTTGAGTGCTGTTTAAAAGTTTTTATTTAGTTATAAATTTCATTTAATATTTTACTTTTATGATTATAAAATTATTATATTTTTATACCACATATACTAATCAAGCTATCTATTTCAGTGTTGGATTAATTACAAAATTCTTATTATATAATTATTAAGTCATATATAACTTAAATTTAACCACTATATACAAGCAATTTCAACAGATTAAATTTATTCAAACAATTCAGATAAGTATTAAGTCACTATAAACTTATTTTTCTCAAGTATAAGTTATAATAGACTTATTATAACTTATACTTTTATTAATCTGTATTAATATATGAACATTTATTGAACTTATTGATTATAAAATTTAAATATTTAGCTTTAAATTATGCTTTAATCCTTAAAAATGCAACAATTTTTACATTAAATCTACTAAATTACTATATATATTGCATAATTGGCATGTTAATTGCTTTATATAATTATAATAAATAAAAAACTGCTCTAAAATATTAATTCAATATTTTAAAGCAGTTTATAATCTTTATTATTAGCTGTAATATTTAATAAACACTAAGTAGTCTTTAACTAAGCAGTCTTTTTGTTTTTATTTGCAGCCATTATCATTGTAGCAGAAGTGTAAGCTATAACAACTATTACTAATGCTTTTAATATATCCATTGGTAAAGTTTTTACTATATATGCAGCTACGAAAACTCCTATTAAACCACAGATAGCTATTATAACTGATGCTTTTTTAGTATACGCATCTTCTTTTATGAATTTCATACTTGCAACTGGCATTAATAATGCACAAGAACCCATAACTATTGGGAACGCAACTTTTGCAGACATTCCTAAGAAGTAAACCATTGCCATACCTGGAGCATATAAACCTATACCAGCTGTCATTAAAGCTCCTAGTATAAAGTTTCCTACTACACCTATTACTAATTTAATACCAGTAAGTCCTAATTCATTTCCTCCACCTGGTAATAAGTTAACCCAAGGATGACCTAATAACATTAATACTGCTGTTAATGCTAGAGTTACACCCATAACAAGTTGTATTTTTCTCTCGTCCATCTTAGCTATTATTCCTGCACCTATGTATGAACCAACAGCTGCTGCCACAACCATAGATACTAGAGTAACACCATCAACTGGTATGATTGATGTAAATATGAATGCTTCTGTAACAACTGGAATAGTATGTGCTACGTTTAATGTACCAGGCATTTTTTTATCTGGTATATTTAATTTTAAAGCTTTTGACATTGCTATTGTTGGAGCAAATGATCCTATTCCTAATGTATCAAAGAAGTCTGTTATAAATCCTGTTACAGCAACTTTTGGAGTACTTTGTTCTTCTAGTTTCCCCTCTTTGTTTGCTTTAGCTACGTCTTTACCAAACACAACTGCAAAGATTGCTGCGAATACTACATATAATGCCTTTAAGATTGCTACCATAATCCATCCTCCTATTTTTTTATTTTTTCATATATTCTGAATCTTATAGCCTAAAAGCTATAGAATAGTAGACAAGTGGCTACTATTCTATTTTAATTTCCCAATTTATTTATTACTTATTTAAGAATAAATCCATGTTTAAGTGGATCTTCTTCATCTATTACAAAATGATTAAATCCAGTTATATAAGCAGAACCAGTTATTTTAGGTACTACAGCATTGAAATCTGCAACTTTAGTTTCCTCAACTATTTCACCTTTGAATAAAGTTCCTAATATACTTTCATATACGAATTTTTCTCCTACTTTTAATTCACCTTTAGCATGTAAAGTAGCTAATTTAGCACTTGTTCCAGTTCCACATGGAGATCTGTCAACTTGACCTTGACCAAATATAACTACGTTTTTGTAAGTAGCTTCTTGATGAGTTGGCTCATCATATATTTCAACTAAGTCTACAGTTTTTATATGAGCTAAAGTTGGATGTTGTATTTCTATTTTCTCGTTTATTATGTCTCTAAGTTTCATAGCTAGCTCAGTTAATTTACCAGCATTTTGAGGTTCTATTTTTAAACCTAATTGACTTGCATGTATTATAGCAAAGAAGCTTCCACCAAATGATATGTCAAATTTAACAGTTCCAACACCTGGTAAGTCAACTTCAACACCTTCTTTATATAAGAAAGCTGGTACGTTTAAGAATGATACTTCTTTAGCTTTTCCATCTACAACTGTAACATCTCCTCTTATTATTCCTGCTGGAGCTTCCATAACTACATGAGTTATAGGTTCTACTGCTGGAACTACACCTGTCTCTATAGCTGCTGTCATAGCTCCTATTGTACCATGGCCACACATATTAAGGTACCCGCCACCGTCCATGAAGATTATTCCAAAGTCAGCATCTGGGCAACAAGGTTGAGTCATTACAGAACCAAACATATCATTATGTCCTCTTGGCTCTAACATTATAGCAGTTCTTAAATAATCTAGATTTTCTTCTAAATATGCTTTTTTCTCAGGCATAGAATTTCCTTTTATATTAGGTATTCCACCTACAACTATTCTAGTTGCTTCACCTGCTGTATGAGAGTCTATAGCTTGTATACTTCTGCTAAATTTCATATCAAATTCCCCCTTAGGTTTATTTTGCGTCTTTACGCATTTTTAATTTTAGGAAAGCCAATGCTTTTTTAACATCAACTTCATCCATGTGATTGTCTCCAACTACTTCTGTTTCTATGTAGCCTGTTGTCTTTTTATAATCAATTATGGTAGCTTTATCTAAATATGGATTGGTAATTACTAGTCCATCTGCTCCCATAATAGTAAGACCTACTGTAGGTATATCTGATTTTACAAACTCTGCTATAGCATTTGTAAAATCAATATGCTGGTTTCCTGCCATATCTAAAGTTATAATCACTCCATCAGGTCGCAATGATTCAATCCATCTTCCAAGTCTAGTTGCTAAAAATGTTTTCCATTCATTGTGCTCTGATGTCCCAACTACAACCACTCCTAACAAGTCTATGTCAGAATCATTATCTATCAAATCTAGTAATGGGTCTCTAAATATATGAAGTGATGTGTTTTTCATTGATGTAGAAATTCCCACAAAACTCATTCCCTTACTTAAATTTTTTATCCGTGTTTTCTCATTTTAAGTTTTAAAAATGCTAAAGCTTTTTTAGCATCTATTTCATTTGTGTTGTTTTCTCCAACAACTTCTGTCTCAATACCTTCTTTTGATTTGTTCATATCAACTATGGTATCCATATATTGATTACTTACAACAAACTTAGCTTGAGTACCATTAAATGTCACTCCAACTACAGGTATATCTCTTTTTCCTATTTCTTCAAATGTGTTAGCGTAATCAACATGTGAGTTTCCCCAACCATCTGATGAAACTATAGCACCATCTACTCTCATGGCTTCTAGCCAAGCGGCCGTTCTTTGTCCCACGAAGGTTTTATTTTCATTTCCATCTGGAGTTCCTACTACTATTACTCCAAGTAAATCTACATCCTTATCACTTTCAATTATGTCTAAAAGTGGGTCTCTAAAGTGATGAAGAGATGTTTCTTTTGTTGAAGGTCCTATTCCCATAATATCCACCTCTCTTAAGTCATAGCTCTAAGGGCACCATCTCTGTATTCATTAGGAGATATAATCATAGGTACATTTCCCATATCTATGATTGATGTTCCTCCTTCAAATCCACTAGGTTCCTTTGAGAATAACTGATTGTCATACATAGCACCTTGACCTGCTATTTGTTTCACTATGACAACCTTTTTTGCATTTGGTCGAATTTTGTCAAAATATTCACGAACTTGAGTAGCATTTCTTCCGTCTTCCATTTTCAAAGACGCTCTTATTTCTTGCATAAAATCATCACATGCTCTAAAAGCTGCAAGTGGAAGTGTTCTTTCAAAAGGTAAACCTCCCTTTAAAGTTACATCTACATGAATTATATAATCTTCAACTGATGGAGTTCCACATCTACCAAACACCATTTGTTCTCTCAAAATTCCCTCTGAAGAACCAAATTCATGCATTTGATTTCCATCTTCATCTGCACCAGTTAACATTACATATACACCAGTTAAAGTATGTGTAATTCCCTCTCCCAGTCTGCCTAAAACTTTGGTTGATATTGGTATAATGTCCATAATAGTATTAATTTCCCTGTCATAATCTCCAGGTTTTATAATGTCTACTTTTATGTCTGTTATTAAATCTTCTCTTTCTTTTATTTCATCTATACTTGATAAATTGATTGTAAGTACATCTTTCTTTATAGAAGTTTTTGAACCGAAATTAACTTTATTCATATGAAACGGTTTTATAACAAGCCTTCTCATTATTTTTTCTTCCATAATATCCACCTTTGTTCTTAAAACCCTTCTCCTAACTGTGTAGGAGAAGGGTTCTATATTTTCAAATATAAATTACATTTTAAACGTGAGCTTTATATTCGTATGGTAATGGAACTATCTTACCAGCAGATGGTATTGCAACTAATTGCTCTAATGTATCTCTTAATATATGTGTTTGCATTTCTATGTTATGTGGTTCACCAGCATTAGCACCCATTGGAACTAATGGAGCAACTGCTCTAGGAGTTCCGTTTTGTCTAACTACTGGAGGAAGAGCTGCTATTATTATTGTAGGTATTCCAGCTTCCTCTATTGCTCTCTGCACGATCACGGCAGTTCTATGGCAAGTACCTCAGCCAGCTGTCATAACTACACCGTCTACTCCCTCTTCCTTAAGTTTAGCAGCGATAGCAGGACCAGTTTCTTCAGTGAAGACATGTTGGTTTCCTCCACCACCCATGAATGCATAGTGCATAGGAGCTACTCCTTTGATAAATCCTTCTGCAGCTAATTCATGTAATCTATCTATAGGGAACATACAGTTTATATCTTTGTTTACATCTCCATTGTCATATCCACCATGTGATACCATCATTTCATCAACTGTAGCTGTATTAGGTATAGCTCTAAATGAAGTATCTCCTGCTAGATTGAATCTCTTGTCAGATTTTAAATGAACACCAGCTGCTGTAGCTAAAGCTATAGTCATATCTTTTAATTCTTTAGTTACAGGAGTCCAAACTGGAGGAGGTGTTATTGGAACGAATATTTCAGATTGAAGTCCTTGTACTGTTGTAAGGCTCATATATTTCCTCTCCCTTCTATTTTCAAACGATTATTTATTATTTTTCTTCTTGCTTTGATTGCATTTCTGCTTGCTTTTCTTTTTCTCTCCTAATATTTTCTACATACTCTTGATTAGGTTCTGGACTTAATACCTCAGGATAGCTTAGCATGAATCCAACTTCTTGACCTATCTTAAGTTCGTAGTCAGTTATAAGCATTCTATTAGGTATTTTAAATTGTCCAAGTCTACCTTTTAGGTCTATAGTTACTCCACCACCTTTGATGTCAACTATAATACCTTCATAAAAAGTCTCTGATGAGATATATTTTAACCTATCCATTATAATTCTACCTCTCTATACTGTTTTAAACTTGGATCTAAATTTATATTATTATCTAAATCTTAGTTGTTATCTAAATTTTAGTTTTCGTCTTTTTCGTATATTTCTCTTCTTTTCTTACTCATTGGTAGAGATTGCTCATTCTCTTCTAATACTATTTTTTCTCCTGTAACTTTTTCTATAGCCTCTATGTTATTTAATTTAACATTTGGATTCCATTTTCTTTCAGGAGCTTTAACTTCTACACCTGATATAGCATTTTTAAGCATTGCCATTATTCTAACAGCATCTTCTGGAGCTAAAGTATTATTAGATAATATTTCATTCTCTATACCTTGCTTAGACTTATTGTTGTCTACCATGTGAGTCATGTATTTATTACCAACAACTAGAGCACCTTGAACAGCTGAGAAACTTACACCAACTACTGGTATACCTCTCATACCTATTTGCTCTATGTGAGATGCGAAGTCTATATGGTTGTTTCCGAAACCTTCAGTAGTTACTACAGCTCCATCAACTTCCATAGCTTCAACTAACATACCTAATCTCTTAGATACATAGAATTTCTCAGCGTTTACTTGTGGAGAACCAACAAATACAACACCTACTAAATCTATTTCTTCATCTTCCATAGCTCTTATTACTAATGGCTCTCTCCAGTAATGTCTTGACATTTCTTTTGATGCAGGTCCTATACAAGTTAATGCATGGATACCACCATCTAATACTTCAAGTGGAGATAATACAACTGGCATGTTTCCTAAGTCAACGTTTGGTTGAGCTCCTAATGTACCAACTGGCTCAACTGGTAATATTAGGTTGTCATGCATTGCACCTTGTCCCATTATTTCTTTTATAACAACAACTTTCTTTTTACCTTCTCTTCTGTATTGCTCTATTACTTCTTCATCAACTACTAAAGAGTTGTCAACTTTCTTTAATGCTTCTCTTATTTCTTGAGTTACATAGTCAAATGCACGGTGAGCAGCTAGAGGTCCTGGTCTTTCCATGTTAGTTCCTGCTTTTATTGTTACTTGACCTTTGATGAATATTTCACCTTTGTCAGCAGCACCTGGTCTACCCCACATCATAGTAGTATTTAACTCACCTTCTGAAGAACCGAATTCACCTATTTGAACTCCATCTTCATCTGTACCAGTTAATACCATTACAGCTCCGTCTATAACTCTTGTTATACCTGAACCTAATTCGCCTTCTTCTTTAGTCGCGATTGGTTGTATATCTAATACAGCTTCACTGTAAGTTTCATATTTATCAGGAGTTATTATTTCTAACTTCATATCTACAACTAACTCTTGAGTTTCATTAGCTTCTTTACATATTTCTTCTGCATTTCTGATGTATAAAGTAGTTCCTTCTATTTTAGTCTCATCAGCAAATTCAACTTTATCTATTTTAAAGTGTTTTTTAGTTAAGCTTCTTAAAAGTTTCTTTTCTTCAACTTTTGGAGCTACTTCTGCTACTTCACTTGCTACTGGAGCAGCAACGTTTGCTGCTGGAGCAACAACTCCTGCTTGACCAGCTACTGATAAAGGTATTTCTAAGCTTATATTCTTACCTTCACCTATGTGTATTTTAACTGTTTCACCTACAACTCCTGTGTTTACTGGAACTACTGCAGCTTCTGCTACTGGAGCTGCTTCTACTACTTCTTCTACTGCTTCTTCTTTAGCCTCTCCTGCTTTGTATCCTTCTACGTTATCTGTAGTCATTGGAGAAAGAGCGTCTAAAGTTTCTTTTAACTTAGCTCCTAGTACTTGACCTATAGTTAATCCATTTTCTGGTATTGTTAATAATCCAGAATCCTCTAAGTCTGCAAATATTGCTGGATCTTCTAAGTTTTCTGGCGCTATAATTGTTCCCGCTTCAAATCTACAACAACAAACTGCTGGGTCATTTGCATGGGCTTGAGCTGTTTCTAAAGTTATTGACATAGTATAAAATACCTCCTTACATTATTTTCTTATTTATTATTTTAAATCTCAATTTCTCAACAGGTAACCCCTTAACTGAGAAATTAAGTAAATTAAAACCTACATAATTTGTTATGATTAATATTATTTTTTTCTCACTTGAAGTCACTTTATATTATAAGCAATTCCTATGCCAACTTATTAACAAAAAGTTTTTTTCTATAATAGATTCTCCATCTATCGCTATTTTTAGCCAAACATTATATAAATATTTATTTAAAATATGTTATTTTTTGTATTTGTAAACATTTTCTCAAATAAAAAAAGTGTCAATTAATCAACACTTTTTTGTTTTTTTTAACATACCCATATATATAATGTTGTTACAAGCATTGGTTTTACTAGCTTTCAAATTAAAGTTTATCATTTTGTCAAAATTTAGTCATGTGTCATATTTTAGACACATCTATTTTATATTGGTCTATCTTATAATACAATGTTGTTCTTGGTATATTTAATATTTTGGCTGCTTTAGCCTTATTTCCATTAGACATTTTAAGTGCCTTCGTTATGTTCTTTATTTCAATCTTTTGAGTTGCCTTAGTCAAATCCAAAGGATACTCTTCTTCTTCAGTACTATTATTTGTAGAATCCATCATATAACTTGGTACATCATCCACATCTATTTTAGAATTTTGGGACAATACAACAATATTTTCAATTGTATTTTTTAATTCTCTGATATTTCCTTTCCATCTATAGTTTTGAAATATATCTATTACATCTTTACTAATTGTAAGAACAGGCTTATTATTTTGTTTGCATATCTCTTCTAGAAAGCTATGAACCAATAATCCTATGTCCTCTTTTCTCTCTCTAAGTGGAGGAATCTTTATCTCCACAACATTTAATCTATAGTATAAATCTTCTCTAAATTTTTCTGCCTTTACCATTTTACCTAAGTCCTTATTGGTAGCTGATATTATTCTAGGATTTATTTTTATTGTAGTATCTCCACCAACTCTTCTTATTTCTTTTTCTTGCAGCACCCTAAGCAATTTAGCCTGCATGCTAAGAGGTAAATCAGCAATTTCATCTAAAAATACAGTTCCATCCTTTGCAAGTTCAAATATACCTATTCGACCTTTTTTGCTTGCTCCAGTAAATGCACCTGATTCATACCCAAAAAACTCACTTTCAAATAGTTCATTTGGTATTGCACTACAGTTAACTGGTATAAATTGACCTTTTCTCTCACTATAATCATGAATAGCTCTTGCAAATACTTCTTTACCTGTACCACTTTCACCCCAGATAAATATACTACTATTCGTTCTAGCTACCTGTTTTGCAACCGCTTTCGATTTTTCCAATTTATAACTTTTACCTAAAATCTTATCAAAACTACCTTTAGATAAATTTTTAACTTCATTTTTTAGATATTTTAATGTATCATTTACTTTTTCAAGCTCAAGAGCTAGTATCTTAGCTTCTGTGACATCAACTTCTGTACATACAACTCCGATAAATTCGTCCTTATAAAATATAGGATTTGCATGAACCAACGCATACATATTTTCTTTTTTATCAGTAAAATACAGGTCACTCATTCCAACTTTGCTATTTAGTACTTTTTCTGAAATAGTGTTTTCCAAAAATTCATTCATCTGTCGACCAACGATGTCTTCAGACTTTATATCATATCTTTCCTCCATAAACTTATTCCACAAGATAACAACACCTTCGTTATTTATAGCACAAATTCCTTCTTTAATTTGACCTATAATATATTTCAAGGTCAATCCATAGTCTTCTAAATGCATATATAGATAATCCCTAATATGCTCTTGTTTTAGAACTCCAATAATTTTATTATCTTTGAGAACAGGAAGAATTCCTATATTTTTTAATATCATTATATCTCTACATTCATCTAAGGTTAAACCTTCGCTGACATATATTACGTCCTTTTTCATTATAAGTTTTACTGTTTGGCCTTCATACTTTTTATGCATCTCATAAAGATTATTTATATCCGTCATGGATATAATGCCTTTTAATTTGCCAGATGAATCTATTACCATTAGAGTTTTTGTGTTGCTTTTTATCATTTCTTTTATTGCATCTTCAATTCTTGTGTCTTCGTCTATAGTTGTAAATTTTGTATCCATTACCTCTTCTACTTTTTTTACTTCTGGTATCGAAAACATAAAGTCCCCCCTTTATAGTAGTACATCATCAGAACTTATTTATATATATTTATTCTAGCATATCATAATAATTATTTATTAGATAATTATTATTAAAATTTCTTAAGTAATTAGTATATAAATTTATATAATCACTTTAAAATTTATAATTAAATTTATACAAATGAAATCAAGTGAATTATACCCTTAGTCTATTATTTTTTCAATACTATTTTCACCTTCAAAACATTTTTCTATTCGCCAAACAATTAATGAACACCTATATCTAATTATAAATTTAAGAATATAATTAAAGTGAATACTTCTAAATAAACCATCTTTACATAAAAAAAGTCTCAAAACGATTTTTAAATCACTTTGAGACAATTTATTTTAAACTTAATAATAAATAATAATCTAGATTAATTTCTTTTTCTTTTACATTGATACGCTAATCCACAAATTGCAATGATACTAATAAATACATATGACATAATCTGAGTTTCATCACCTGTTTTTGGTGATTTTACTACTATATCATCATTTGATGGTACTGGTGGATTTACTACAGTATCATCTGTTGATGATTCTGGTGTCTTTTCCACTGTATTACTTACTGGTGGTACTGGTGGATTTATTACAGTATCATCTGTTGGTGGCACTGGTGGATTTATCACTGCATCATCTGATGGTGGTACTGGTGGATTTATCACT
>NZ_JAGWCX010000080.1:0-16311 GCF_020657775.1 Clostridioides sp. ZZV14-6345
TAGCTAGTTTAACAGCTTATATATTAGCTCAAACTAATGATGTATTTATATTTCATAAACTCAAAGAGAGGTTTGGAGGAAAACATAAGTGGTTAAGAAATAATGCTAGTACTATGTTGAGTCAACTAATAGACACAAGCATTTTTATTACGATTGGATTTTGGGGTACTGTACCAAGTCTAGTAACTATGATAATGAGTCAATATGTAGTTAAGTTTTGCTTAGCTTTGGCAGATACTCCATTCTTTTATTTATTGACAAGAGAAAGCAAAGAAGTAAAAGTAGATAAACAAGCTTCATAATAAAAAAGTAAAAACGAATAACGAGGTGGTGATGTGGCAAAGGCTAGAAGTCCAAACAGAGATAAAGCTTTTGATATATTTAAAGAGCATAATGGAAATATTGCAAATAGAGAGATAGCAGAGTTATTAAATGAAAATGAGAAAACAATAAGTAATTGGAAATGTAGAGATAACTGGAATGTAGTACTGCAAACAAATAAATGTAGTACTACAAAGAAAAAGGGTGGTCAAAAGAATAATAAAAATGCTTTAAAAGATGGTATATATGAAAAAATATTCTTTAACACTCTAACAGATGAAGAAATTGAATTGATAAAAAGTGAAAATAAAGATGAAATACACAGACTTGAATTAGAAATAAGTTTACTTACAGTTAGAGAACATAGACATATGAAAAGAATAAAGCAGTATGAAGAAAAAGCTGATAAAATTACGCTAGAAAGCATAGACAAAAGAACTTTAAAGATAGAAGGTAATTTACTTAAAGACAATGAACAGACACAGACAGAGACTGTCACAAGAGCTGTTTCTATATTTGAAAGAGTGCAAAAGCTAGAGGCTGAATTAACTAAGATACAGAAAGAAAAAGCTAAGAATATAGAAAGATTACAAAAGCTGAAAATGGATAAAGAAAAATTTGAAATCGAAAAGAGTAATTTAGACAAAGAAAATAAAAATAAAGAAATAACTGTAAAAGTGGTGAAAGCAGGTGGAGAAAATGGAAAGTAAATTTATATCTAATGACCATTTTCATGATTTTATATTTAATTGGGATTATAAATTTTATTTTCTGGTTGGAGGATATGGAAGCTCAAAGAGTTATCATGTAGCAACTAAAATAATTATTAAGCTTCTTGAAGAAAAAAGAAAAGCTCTAGTTGTGAGGGAAGTATATGACACAATGAGAGATAGTTGTTTTTCTCTATTGGAAGAAGTTGCAGAAAGCATGAATTTAGGAGATATATTATCATTTAAAACAAGTCCTATGAGAGTTATTTTTCCTAATGGAAGTAAGATAATTTTTAAAGGAATGGATAACCCAGCTAAACTGAAGTCAATAAATGGCGTATCTATAATATGGCTAGAAGAGTGTTCGGAAGTTAAATACACTGGTTTTAAAGAACTCTTAGGACGTTTGAGACATCCAAGTCTATCTAATCATATAATTTGTTCAACTAACCCAATTGGCGAAGATAACTGGACCTATAAACATTTTTTTAGAGATGAAGAAAAAGACAGATTTGTATTAGATGATACTGTATTATATAAAAATAGAATAGTAACAAAGAATAATACCTATTATCATCATTCAGTTGCAGATGATAATTTTTTTCTGCCGAAAAGTTATATTGAACAGCTTGATGAAATGAAAGAATATGACTATGACTTATACAGAATAGCAAGAAAAGGAAGATTTGGTATAAATGGAACTAAGGTATTACCACAGTTTGAAGTTATGGAGCATCAAGAAGTTATAAATAAAATATCTAATATACCACAAAGGTATTATAAAGTTGGATTCGACTTTGGATTTGAAAAATCATATAATGCACTTTTGAGATTAGCTATAGACCATGAAAATAAATATTTATATATTTACTGGGAGTATTATAAGAATCAAACTACAGATGATGTGACTGTTAAAGATATTAAAGAATTTAAAGATACTCAAGAACTAATAAAAGCTGATTCTGCTGAACCTAAAACTATAAAATATTTTAGACAACAAGGTTTTAATATATTTGGAGCTAAAAAATATGCTGGAAGTAGATTACAAAACACTAAGAAGGTTAAGAGATTTAAAAAAATTTATTGTTCAAGTGAGTGTAAGCATACAATAAAGGAATTAAAGAACTTAACATATGCTACAGATAAAAACGGAAACTTAATATATGATGAATTTAATATAGACCCTCATACATTTAGTGCTATATGGTATGGACTTGATGGATATGAGGTATCAGACATTAAAGAGTTAAAATATAGTAATGATATTTATAACAAAGGTTTAGGATTGAAGAAAAATAATATACAAAATCAATATAATAAGAAAGGAGGGGCTGTATTTTAGTGGATAGTGTAAAAAATACTTTGCTTGGTTTAACATCTGAACAAAAAAAAGAAATGACAAGAATAAAAGAGGATTATTTTTTTTACAAAGGTGCAATTAGTGAAGAAGATAAGAATAAACTTGATGAAAGTTTATTAGGTCAAAGTTGGATTGTAAATGATGATTTGGACTATGTTCCAACACAATTAATTGACAATAAAATAGAACCATTAATTAAAAAACAAGCAAGGTTTTTCTTAGGAAAAGAACCTAACTTATTATTTAAGGCTAGAGATAAAAAAGATAAGGAAGCATGTGAGAATTTAAGAATTTTCATTGATGATATACTAGATGATAATAAATTTTGGAGCGAGACACTAAAAGCTTTTAGGATTGCAACAGTAACTAAAAGAGTGCTTTTGAGAGTTGAAGCTAACAAAAAAGAGCCAATTAGTTTATATTATCATGATTCAAGCGACTTTAATTATGAAGTTGATATGAAAGGTAATCTAACTAAAGTTGTAGTGGTTCGATTTATAAGTAAAATGGATGATGATAATTTATACAATAGATATACTTATTATTTAGAAAATGATGTGTGTAAGTTTAAAATAGAACAGTTTAAAGAAAAAGATTTAAGTAATCCTATTAGTGTTGAAACATGCGATACAATATTTACAAAAATACCATGTGTCTTATTTTTAAATGAAAGTGACTTAATAAATACAAGAGGTCAAAGTGACATAACACAGTTAAAAGAGCTTCAAAATCAACTTAACAGGAGGGTTTCTGATTTTTCAGATGCTCTAAGATTTCAAATGTTTGGTCAAACTGCTATTATAGATGCTACTGAAGAAACTGTAAATAAAACCAAAATAGCTCCTAATGCATTGATGCCATTGAAAAGTAATGATGCAAACGAAAATGGGAAACAGGCACAAGCAAAAAGAGTTGAAAGTTCATTTTCTAGCGCTGAACCAATCAATATGTTTTTAAAGAGACTTGAAGATAGTATGTCAGATAAGCTGAGTATTCCAAAACCCGAACAGCTTCTTAATATCCCTAGTGCTAAAGCTTTAAAATATATTTACTATGATTTAATAGCTAGATGTTATGAGAAATGGAACGATTGGGAACCAGGTATAAAATTATTGATTAGCTTAATAATTGAAGCATGTGACAAACTTAATTGTTATGATAACTATGATAAAACTTGGACTAAACTAGATTATCTAATAGTTTTAGAAAAGAAATTCCCAATACCCGAAGATGAGGAAGATAATAAACGTCTTGCTATGGAGGAAGTTAACAACAATGTTAGAAGCCATAGAAGCTATATAAAAGATTTTGGTAGTGATGATGATTATGAAACATCTTTTAATGAAGTATTAGAAGATATTGAAAAAATACAATCAGTAGAGCAAGACCAGTTCAGAAAAGATGCAGATATAGAGGTTGATGATATTGATGAAGAATTAAATAGTAAATCTAATAATAAAAACTCTAATAAGAACAGTAATGAATAACAAGGTATTAATATGAAAGACAACTCTTATGCAAAAAAAGTTCTTGAAGCTAGAAAAAAACTTTTATTATTAGATAAAAAAATACAAATAGAGATATTAAATGTCTACAAAGATGCTAGTAAAACTATTTTAAGTGATATTGCTAAAAATAAAGAGTTAAATCTAAGTAATAAATACTTAAAAAAGCTAAATAAATCAATCGAGAAGTACATTAACGAGTTAAATCAAAGATTGGTACCTATTACAGAAAAAAGCGTAATAGAAGCTTCTAATATAGCTAAAGACTTGCAAATGTATTACTATCAATCAATAGTTCCAAATAAATCTATAAATCTTGCATGTGATGCTATGTGTATAAAGACAACTACTAATGTTGTGGAAAAAATAGTTGCAGGTAACTTTTATAAAGATAAAAGGTCATTAGATAGTAGGATTTGGGGCTATAGTAATAAAAATAGAAAAAATATTGATAGATTAATAAAAGCTAATATTGCAAGAGGTGCTAATGCAAAGACGTTAGCAAAGAGTTTAGATAATTATGTTAATCCAACTAAAAGAACAGATGCTAAGACGTTAGAAATTGGCATGAATAAAAGTATATCTTATCAAGCTCAAAGACTTGCTAGAACCTCTATAACACATGCCTTTGTAGAAACAAGTGTTCAAAATGCAATAAATAATCCTTTCTGTGTAGGACTACAATGGAACCTAAGCTCTCAACATTATATTAGACAAGTAAAATGGAGGGGCGAGGATGAATGCGACGAATATGCAGAACAAAATCGTTTTGGACTAGGCGAGGGAGTTTTCCCAGCAGAAAAGTATCCTATACCACATCCAAATTGTCTTTGTTATCCAGTTCAAGTGATTGTACCAATTAGTGAAGCTTCTAAAATGATGGAGAACTGGTTAGGTGGTGGAGATAATGATATTCTTGATAGTTGGTATGACGAAATAAAACATCAAAATAATAGTGCTCCAATCATTAAGAAACAAAGAAATAAAAAGAACAAAATAACTACAAATAGCAAAGATGATAGAATTAAAAAGAATATTACTAATTCAATCAAGAATAAGTCGAAGAAAGCACCTAAGTATGTTCAAAAATATATTAATAAATATGTAAATCCAAATAAAATAATAATAGATAATAGTCAAAAAATACCTTTTATTTATTATACTAAGGTTGATTTAGTTGGTATTAATCCAAACATCAAGGAATTTAAGTCTTATAATAAAGAAGCTGCTTTACTTCATGAGTTTGCACATAGAATTGATATAAAAGAAATTAAGAGCTATAATAATATTAAGTTTCAAAAAGCTATTGAAAGTAGCTCTATATATGTTATGAAGAATATTGAGAACTTGCAAAGTATATATACTAATTCTAATGAGCTGTATAATAACGAATTTATTAGTGACATATTAGGAGCATTATCCAATAATGAGTTTGAGGATTTATTAGCAACTCATAGTGAAAAGTATTGGAGTAAAAACAGAAATAAAGAGAAAGAAATATTTGCTAATTTATTTACACTAAAGTATCAGAATAATAAAGAAATAAACAGTTTTATTAAAGAACATTTAAATAGTTTAGATAAAATATTTAACGAATTATTAGGAGGGATTTAGATTGCTTGAAGAAATGAGAAAAGATAAAAAGCTGTTAGAGTTGAGACGATTATATAAAGAAAAATATGGTAAAAATGCACCTGGATTTAACTATGATGAATACAATAGTTATGCTGAGTACAAAGAAAAGTTAAAAGAATTGATACAAAAATAAAGTGAGCACTTATTAATTAAATATTAATGAGTGCTTTTTTTATGCTGAATTATAAGGAGGGTATAAAGTATGGAGTCAGAAGAAGAAAGAATAAAATCATTAGTAAGAGAATCTAAAGAAATAAACTGTTTACAAAGAAAGTTAAATAATGAAAATAAAGAAAAAAATGTTTTAAGGAAAGAGTTAGAGTTATATAAATTGAAATCCCTTTGTAACCCAGTAGTAGATTTTTTAAGAGAAAATTATAATTCTAATTATACATTAATAATAAATGAAAATATAATAAAACTTGTTTCAGATGAAATATCAATACCTAATATGTTTGATTTAAATCTTGTAACAAATGAAGTAGTAAAAAGTTTACGAAAATCATTAAAGGAGGGAATTGAATGTTAGAGTATTTTAAAAAGTTACTTGGAGATGAAGAAGGACAAAAAGTTTATGAAAAATTATCTAAAGATAAAGAAAATAAGCTTCTTTTAGATAATATTAAAAGTTCTAGATACGTTGAAAAGACAGAGCTAGAAAATGCTAATAAAGAGATTAAAGAGTATAAAAAGCAAATAGGGGATAGAGATAAGCAACTAAATGATTTACAAGGCAAAGTTAAAGATAATAAAGAGTTGTCAGATGAAATTGAAAGTCTTAAAAATGCAAATAAAGAAATTAAAGAAAATGCAGAAAAAGAAATTGAGGTTTTAAAGTTTAATACAGCTTTTGAAAGAGCTATTGAAAGTTATAATCCTCGAAATCCAAAAGCTTTGGCAGCACTGATAAATAAAGAAAATGTTAAATTAATTGATGGTAATTTCATTGGATTGGATGAACAAATAAAGGCTTATAAAGAAAGTGATAGTTATTTATTTAAAGATAAAGAAGATATAAAAATAAAAATAGATGGTAAACCACTTGATAGTTTAGGTTCTACTACATCAAGTGAAGAAGGAAGTGAGAAAAAGAGTCTAGGAGAAAGATTAGCGGCTGAAAAAGCAGAAGCAAGTAAGGCTACAGAAGCACTAGACAGCTTTTTTAAATAAAATATAAGGAGGAATAAAAGATGAGACAAAGCTCAAAAACCATTTATGTAGGTAAAAAAGACATTAGAGATATAGCAGGAGAACATTATATCAATTTAAATTTCAAAGTAAAAAAGACTGATGTGCAAAGTAAATTAGTTGATGGAGTATTACCAGCAGGTATTTTAGTAAATAGCACTGGATTGCCTGCAAATGATGCAACAACTTATGGTGTACTATTTAATGAAGTTGATTTTAATGATTCAAAAGGAACAGAAATATTACCAATTTTGGTACATGGATTTTTGAATAAAGCTAGATTAAAAGAATACACAAACGAAGAAATAACTGCTGAAGCTGAAAAAGCAGTAGCAGGAAGAATATTATTTATATAAATAGGAGGATGAAAACACTAATGGAATTAAAAAGTTTTATAAATTCAAAGGAAATAGCTTTATATATTAAAAATTTACCACCAAGAGTAACTATTGATGAAGCCTTATTTCCAGTAACAAAGCAATTATCTACGGAGATAGAGATAGCAAAAGGTAGTAAGAAAAATCCAGTTGCACTGAGAATGAGTACATTTAATTCAGCAGCAAAAGTGAGAGCATTAAAAGCGGATGTATCTATAAAGAAAAAAGAAATGCCTTTTTTTAAAGAAGCTATTGGAATTGATGAAAATGACAGAAGACAATTAACTATATATCAAACTGCCAACAATCAAAATCTAGTAGAATTTCTGACAAAAACAGTTTTTGAAAATTATGCAAACCTAGTTGATGGAGCAGGAGTTCAAATGACAAGAATGAGAGCGCAATTGATGCAAAAGGGGGAAATAGAGTTAATTACAAAAGATGGGGATGTTGTTGTTGATTATGATATACCAACTAATCATAAAGAAGTTTTAACAGGAAGTGCAATGTGGAGTAATCCTAAAGCTGATATAGTAGGAGATATAAAGAGATGGCAAAAGGTATTCGTTGATGAAGGTTTAGAAAAGCCAACAAGAATGTTGTTAACTGAAAAAACATTTAGATATATAACTCAAAACGAAGCTATAACAAATGATTTAAAAACTAGAAGTTTTGGAGATATAATTCTTACTGATGATGATTATATTTCATTTTTAAAGAAGAAATTAGATTTAGAAATAGGATTTTTGAATGGAATCTTCTTAAATGAAGAAGAAGTGTCAATGAATTATTATGAAGATAATCTTGTATCTTTAATTCCAAAAGGAGCGCTAGGAAAAACTATATTTGGTACTACTCCAGAGGAATTTGACAGCCAATATGGTAGCGGAAAACTAGATACTCAGGTTGTAAAAACTGGTATAGCAATTACAACTATGGTTAAAGAAGACCCTGTTGCAGTAGATACAAAAGTATCTATGGTCGGAATACCAAGTTTTGAAAGAGCAGATGACTGTTTCTTTGCTACAGTAGCATCTTAAAAAAAGGGGGCGATATTATGGCTAAAAAGAAAGAGAATTTAATGCAAGTAAAAGCTTTAGTTTACTTAAAATATGATAATGCTTGTTATAAAATAGAGGATGTGTTTGAGATTAGAAAAGTAGACCAAGAACTTATGGAAGAAAAAGGATATATAGAAGTTTTAGGAGAAGTTGAAGAAAAGAATAATAGTGACAATGAGCTTCTTAATAAAGATGGTGAGTAGATATGTCTATTACCAATTTAGATAAATTAAAACTCAATCTACAAGAAGAAGAGTATCCTTATTTTACAGACGAACAACTTGTGATGTTATTAGAATCTAATGAGAATAATGTTTTAAAAGCTTCATGGAGAGGTTGTTTACTCAAAGGCGCTACAGATGATTGCATTAAAATAGGACCTATAGAAACTAAGAGTAGTAATAGTTCATACTGGTTATCATTAGCAGATATATATAAAACTGATTATTTAGAAGAAAAATCAAAGAATGAAACAACGATTACAGGATATAAAACTTCTATGACAAGAGTTGATGGACAATGAGAAAGTTAAGAGCTGATAAGATAATAAAGACTATTAATCGGGGGATAGCTTTAAATCCTCAAACAATAACTATAGAGCAGGAAATTAAACAAATAGTGGATGGAGCTATTGAGCTTACAAATGAAGTGAAAGAATTAACGGTCGTTATATATCCCGAAAAAAGCAACGATACAGTAGTAAGTAGTGAAACTATTGGTACAGCTTATAAAAATAAAAACTTTGGTATGGTTGCAGATAAAGAAGCTGATTTAAAATTGAATACTGAAAGTGATATAACATTTAAATGTATCGAAGGTACTATGAAATTAAACTATGTAAATCCTATTGTAGTTGAGGAAAAGATTTGTGGATATATATGTGGTCTTGAAAAGATAGATTAGAGGTGGTTTAGTATGAGTGTGTTTACTAAGGCTATAAATGAAATTGATAGAAAAAAGGCTACAATGCCAATTTTGTGTATGAATATAGCTTTTATGTTAGAAGGAGAAGCTAAAAATAGTGCAAAATGGACTGATAGGACAGGAAATGCAAGACAAGGTATAACAGGAACAAGTTTAGGTGGAGGAAATCAATACATTGTTAGGTTAGGTCATGGAGTTGACTATGGAACTGTTTTAGAGGAAGGTTCAGCACCTCATATCATAAAACCAAAGAATGCTAAAGCTTTATTTTGGAATGGAGCTTCACATCCTGTTATGAAGGTGCAGCATCCTGGAACTAAACCCACTCATTCTTTAGAATCTACGGTCAGCAAGAATATTGCTAAAATAGGGAAATTAATAGAAGGACATTGGAGTAAATAATATGAGAGCAGGAATAAGAAAAGCCTTAATTGAGAACATACCAAGAATTAAAGATTGTTATGAACCAACTGTCCCTAATAAAAAGACTATAAAACCTTATATTGTAGTTGTCCAAGGTGAAGATGCTGACAATGAAGGTGATGTTATAGGTTTTAGAAGGACCATAAATATTTGGTTATATGAGAAAAGGACTACATTTAATAAACTGGATGAACTTACAAAAGAAGTCATAGAGACTTTAGATTTTAAAACTATAACAGATGATACTTCTAATGAGGTATTTACTTGTATTTATGAGGGTGCAGTTGGTCAAGATGTTATAGATGAAGAATGGGAAGCTATAATAAGGTGTCTGAAATTTAGTGTAATAGCTTTAGATGATAAAGAAGATATAACTAATGATAGATGGGTAGAAGCTCTATCTAAGTATACAAAAGATTTATTAGAAATCGAGAGTTATAAAGATAATTGGAAGAAAAACTTTATAGCACCTTGTGCATTATGGAGAACTACAAATGTTGAAAACAAAAGAATTAATTATCATCTAATTGAGATTACAAAAACTATGAAATGTCATGTTGTAAGTAAAAATAAGGATGAAATAGTTAAGTTTCTTGAAGAATTAGAGACTAAGTTAATAATAGATAAAAGAGTAAGACTTAGAGAGGATAAGAATATGTACTTAACTCTTGTTAGCGTAGTTGAAGATAGAGAATCAGACATGTTTACAACTGGTCAGTTGACTGTAGTACTTAAAATGATAGGTAAAATAAAAAGAGAAGAACCTATTATGAATGAGATTTATAATAGTGGAAATTTAAGATAGGGGGGTGCAAGGATTGGCTGAAACAAATAATAAAAAGACTAATGTGAGTAAGCAGGAAGAAAAATATTTGAAAAGTGATTTCTTAAAAAATAGTGAAGCACTTGGCTACGAAAAAATGGTAGTTGCAGGTGCTTTATTTAATTGTAAGAAAGAAGAACTTACAAAATCAGAGTTTGAGAAGATTATAAAAGATTTCTTAGAAAGAGAGGTGAAATAAAATGGCAACTGGTACATGGAATGAAAAAGAAAGAAAAGAAATACCTGGTTTTTACAATCGCTTTAAAACACAAGCAGAAAAGTCTACAAACACAGGATTAAAGGGTAGATTAGCAATACCAGTTAAAGCTAATTGGGGAGAAGTTGGCAAGGTTGTAACAATAAAAAATGATTTGAGACAGCTTAAAACTCTATTTGGTGATGATATGAGTTATTCAGCTTTCAAGCTAGGAAAACTAGCTTTATTAGGGAATGTAAAAGAGCTGTTATTATATAGGCTTGTAGATGGAAAACAAAAGAAGGGTACATTAACACTAAAAGATACTACAGAGAATAGTGCAAAAGATGTAATTAAGCTAGAAACTAAGTATCCAACAGCTAGAAACTTTAATGTAACAATAAAATCTAATCTAGTAGATGCAGATAAAAAAGACTTTATATTCTTTGAAGGAACTAAGCAGTTATTTAGTTCGAGTATTAAAGGTACTATAGATGAAATAGTACTAGAAATAAACTCAAATTTAGATAATGAATATGTGGTTGCGACTAAAGTAGCTGATAGCGATAAAACTATAGCAAATGTAGTAAATCAAGCTTTAGAGGGTGGCAATGATGGTTGCACATCTATTACTAATGAGTCTTATTTAAAAGCTTTGGAGGAGTTTGAAAGATATAGCTTTGACTCTTTTGTACTTGATGGTGTGGCTGATGAAGCATTGCAGGAAACTACAAAAGCTTGGGTAGCTAAGAATAAGGAGCTAGGAAAAGATATATTATTATTTCTAGGTGGGAAAAAAGAGGATAATATAAAACAGATAAATGATAAATCAAAAGGTTTCAATGATGAAAATATAGTTAACATTGGAAGTTCAGCTTATTATGAAAATGTAAAATATACACCTAGTGAAGTAGCTGTTTATATTGCTGCTCTTTCTGTAAGTAAAGGTATAACAGGAAGTATATGTAATGCTAAGACTATATTTGAAGAAGTAGAACCAAGATTAAGCCAAAGTGAAGTAAAAGAGTGTTTGAAATCAGGTACACTAATACTTGATTTTGATGATGGAGATGTGATTATAGTTGATGATGTAAACACATTTAAAAAGTATGTAGACGATAAAAACGAAGCAATGGGATATATCTCTAATATCATGTTTATTAACACTATAAATAAAGATACTTCATTAAAAAGAAAAGAATTTGTAGGGAAAATATTTAACGATTCAACAGGGCAGACAACTGTTATATGTGCATTGAAGAAATATTTTGAAGAATTGATGAGTCAAGGTATTATATCTGAATTTAATGTTGAGATAGATACAGAGTTACAGGCTACTGCCAAAGCTGATGAATTTTATTGGAAATGGGATGCTGTTAAGGTTGATGTAATGAAGAAAATCTTTGGAACTGGATATTTAGGATAAAGGAGGTTATAGATTATGTATAATGATGATTATATAGAAGAAGCCAGTTTTCTGAATGGTTCTAATGTAAGAATAATTATAGATGGCGAAGAAGAAATGTATGCAGAAGAAATAAAAGCAGACTATGAACAAGATGAGCAAAGTGTAAAGTTATTAGGGTGTGAAGACGAGATTTCAAGAGGTGGGACAAAAAAGGGGTCTTTCTCTTTAACTAGATTTAAGGTTAATTCAAATATATTAAAACTTGGTTTTAAAACTTTTGAGATAATTTATGAATTAAGAAATGCTGAAACTTTTGGTTATGAAAGAGTAAGGTTAAAAAACTGTAGACTTAAAAAGATACCTGTCATAAATTCAAAAGCGGGTGAAGATGTAAAAGAGGAATTAGAAGGTGCATTTAGAGGATATGAATTATTAGATGCACTTTAAAATAAAACAGTACTGCACTTAAAGCTATAAACAATTGATTTTGTTTGTAGCTTTTTTATTAAAATAAAAAATATGGAGGAAAAAAATATGTTAGATATGGATAAAAGAGAATTAGAAAACGAGGAAGTAATAAAAGAAAATAATATCATTACTGAAGACTTAGAAAATGATGATTATAGTATAGATGAAGAAATAGAAGATGATTTTGAGGATGATGAGTTAGATGAAGCTAAAGAAAATGAAATATTGCTTAATTTAGCTGATGATGAAATTTTTAGAAGATTGACAGGGGTAATTGAACCGCCTACAAGAACACTTAAAATCGACAGAGTAAAAATACCAATTACTATAAAAGCTTTTACAGAAAAAGAAATAACAAATATAAGAAAAAAATGTACTAAAACAAGAAAATTGAAGAATGGACTTACAGAAGAAAAAGTAGATGATGATTTAATGAATCTAATGTTATTAGAAAGAGGAATTACAAAACCTAATTTTAATAATAAAAGATTTTTGGAGGAAAATAAATATTCTAATGCAAGAGAAGCACTAAAAAGACTTTTCTTAGCAGGTGAATTGCAAGCTATTGCAGATGAAATCTTAAAATTGTCTAGATATGATGAGGTATTAGAGGAAATTGAAATAAAAAACTAATTAAGCATGGTGGAGTTGTAACTCATTTATTTAATATATTTGTTAAAGCTAGAGTTCTACCAGACGATTTCTTTAAAAAAGATAAATTAGTACAAAAATTAATAAGTGAATTTGTAAGACATGAGATTGAATTAGAAGAAAAAGCAAACAAATCTAAATAGAAAGTGAGGTGAGAGAAATAGCCAAAAAAGAGATGTATCATATTGATGTCGTTATTGGTGTAAAAGGGGATGCAGAAACTAAAAACAAGCTGAGTGCTGCTGAAAAAATAGCTGAACGTACTGAAAAACGGATGCAAAAGCTTAATAAAATAAAAGCTAACCCAGCTATTAGAATAAATGATAGAGCTTCCAGCACTATAAATAAAATAAATGGCAACATGAATAAAGCTAGAAGAACAGTAACCGCAACAATAAAGGCTAAAGATAATGCTAGTTCTACAGTTAGTAAAGTTAATAGTAATGTTAATAAAGCTAGAAAGACAGTAACCGCAAGATTAAAAGCTACAGATAACGCAAGCTCTACTGTTAACAAAGTTAATAATAAGATAAAAGAAGTTGCTAAACCTACACCTCCGATAATCATACGAGGACAAGATGAATCTAGTTCTATAATAGATAAAGTAAAAGCTAAGATTCAGAATCTAAAAGCTGATACTATCATAAAAATAAAGTCTCAAGCTGATGAAGCTATAAATACTATTTCTCGAACTAAAAATAAATTACAAGAATTTGTGAGTAAGAGATATGAAGCAGCAGTTAAGATTAGAGATGAAGCTAGTTCAGCACTTGGAGGGCTTACAGGAAAAATAGATTCTTTTGTAAGTGGAGCTATTAGTAAATTTGCTCAGTTAGCGGCTGCGGCAGGAGCTTTATTGGGAGGTATAGGAGTTGGTTCTTCGATAAAGACCTTTGCAAATTTCGAGCAATCAATGAAAAATGTTGAAGCTGTAACGGGAGCTTCTGGAAAAGAAATAGATAGTTTAACAAATAAAGCTAGAAATCTTGGGAAAACAACTGTTTATACATCAAAAGAAGTAGGGGATGCAATGTACTACGCGGGTATGGCAGGATGGAAAACTAACCAAATTATCGAAGGTATGCCAAGTATTTTGAATTTGGCAGCAGCAGGAGGAACAGATTTGGCACTAACGAGTGACATTGTGACTGAAATACATTGGTCGGTTATGGAGAAATCTATAGCATAAAACATTCGGCAAAATCGGTAGATTCTAAGTTCTAATTGATAATTTATAGTATAATATTTATAGGGATAGATTAGGAAGTCGCGAGCCTAATTGAAAAGGAGTATTTCCGAGACTTCTTCCCTTTTATAAATTAAGTAGGAAAAATACTGCGGAGGTATTTAAAAATGAAAAATCTATGTAAAAATTGTGGGAAAGAATTTAATGGAAAGGTTAATCAGAAGTGTTGTTCAAGAAAATGTTCCAATGAATTAAAGTTTCCAAAAGTAATAACAAAATGTGATTATTGTGGCAAAAAAATAGAAAAAAGACCATATGAGATAGAAAGGTCAAAGCACCATTATTGTTCATCTGAATGCAGGTTTAAACACCAAAAGCTAACATTAAAAGGAGAAAGTAATCCTAACTTTAAAAAAGCTAATATTGATGTTAAGTGTAGTAATTGTGGAAAAAAAATTAATATACTTAAATGTACTATTAAAAATTCTGATGGTACAACCAAAAAAAACTTTTATTGTTCTCAGATATGTAAAGCAGAACATCAAAAGAAAATTCTAAAAAAAGAAAGCAATCCAAATTTTAAAGGTGGAGATATTAATTGTAGCTGTGATAATTGTGGAAAAGAAATAAATGTTAAGAGACATAAATATAAAATTCATAAATATCATTACTGTTCACAAGATTGTAAAGCTAAACATCAACAAGTAATTTTAGTAGGGAAAAATAATCCATTTTACAAATTGGATTTAAGTGAAGAAGATAGAGTGAAATTAAGATGCATAGATGGGTATAACACATGGAGAAGACTTGTATATGAAAGGGATAATTACACTTGTCAATGTTGTAGTGATGATAAAGGTGGAAATTTAGAAGCCCATCATTTAGATGGTTATAATTGGTGCAAAGAGAAAAGAACTAATGTAAATAATGGAGTAACTTTATGTGAGATATGCCATAATAAGTTTCACAATTTATATGGATTTGGAAATAATAAGAAAGAACAATTTGAAGAATTTATGAAAAATAACAAGAATCAAGCATCTTAAATTTTAAGATGCTTTTTATTATACTAAAGTTTTTTAATAAGAATATGAAAGTACCGAGGTAATATTACAGATTGCGAAAGGTTGTAATACACCGTAGAGCGTAGGAGTTGAATAAATATAATACTCCCAAGAGTGCCGAACACCCTAACGAATTAGACGAGGGTGAAAATGTACGCCAAACTAGGCTTGAAAAGACAAGCCGATGAAAATGAGGGAAACTTCTAGAGTCTAAGATAAAAAGCTTAGAGATAATAACTATTGGATGGACTAACTGCGTTAGGAATGACTGCTAAAGATACTGGTCAATTCGTTGATATTATGGCTGCAACTATAACAAATTCTAACACCAATGTTGAGTTATTTGGGGAAACACTTAAATTCATTGGGTCCCTAGGAGGTTCTTTGGGCGTTCCTATGCAAGATATAGCTTTAGCGACTGGATTGATGGCAAGTAGTGCTATCAAAGGAAGTCAAGCAGGTACTTCTCTAAGGATGGGGCTTTTAAGGCTTATAAATGAGCCTAAACGAGCCGCTAAAGCAATGAAAAAATATGGAATAGAAATGAAAACTACAAAAGATGGAAGCCTAGATTTAGCAGCAACAATAGATGAGCTTAGAAAAAAATTAGGTGGTCTTGAAAATACTAAAGCAGTAGGAATTTTAGGAGATATAGTAGGGGCTAATGCAAGTAGTGGTTGGGCTGCAATAATAAATGCAAGTGAGAATGACTACAATAAACTAAAAAAAGCCATAGCTGAAAGTGAAGGGATGGCAAAAAAAATAGCTGATATGAAGTTAGATACTTTAGGTGGTCAATTTACTCTCTTAAAAAGTTCTATAGATGGAGTCAAAGAAAGTGTAGGAAGAGAATTAGCGCCTATGACTCGTAAATTTGTAGAGGACTTGACAGCTAAAATACCACAAATTGGCGAATCTATAATAAATATGACAGAGAAATTTGTTAACAATTTTGATAAAATAAAAGCAAGGTTTCAAGTATTAATGCCTACAATTGGTGCTGTTATAGCC
>NZ_JAGWCX010000081.1:0-16033 GCF_020657775.1 Clostridioides sp. ZZV14-6345
ATTTAGCTTTAGCCATTTTGAATTTCCTCCCTTTATCTTGTACGAGATGAGATATATCTCATCTCGCTGATTATTTTTTATATTTATATTATTAATTATTTTTAAATTATTTTCCTTCAGCTATTTTCTTAGCAACTGAAGCTGGAACTTGCTCATAGTGATCGAATATCATAGTATAAGTTGCACGACCTTGAGTTGAAGATCTTAGGTCTGTTGAGTATCCAAACATTTCTGAAAGTGGAACGAATGCATTTATAACTTGTGCACCACTTCTAGCTTCCATACCTTGGATTAATCCTCTTCTTGAGTTCAAGTCACCCATAACATCTCCCATGTAATCTTCTGGAGTAACAACTTCAACTTTAAAGTAAGGCTCTAAAAGAACTGCATTACCTTTCTTCATAGCATCTTTAAATGCCATTGAACCAGCCATCTTGAACGCCATCTCAGAAGAGTCAACTTCATGGTAAGAACCATCATATAACTCAACAGCAACGTCTACAACTGGATATCCAGCAACTATACCAGATTGCATAGCTCCTTGTATACCCATATCAACTGGACCAACATATTCTTTTGGTACAGATCCACCAACAGTTTTGTTTGTGAACTTATATCCTTCACCTGGCTCTTGAGGAGCAACTCTAATCTTAACGTGACCGTATTGTCCTCTACCACCTGATTGTTTAGAGTACTTGTATTCAACATCAACTGGTTGAGTTATAGTTTCTCTATATGCAACTTGTGGTGCACCAACTTTAGCTTCTACTTTAAATTCTCTCAATAATCTATCTACTATTATCTCTAAGTGTAACTCACCCATACCAGATATTATAGTTTGTCCTGTTTCTTGGTCAGTCTTAACTGTGAAAGTTGGGTCTTCTTCAGCTAGTTTTTGAAGAGCTATACCCATTTTTTCTTGAGCTGCTTTAGAGCTTGGCTCTATAGCAACAGATATAACTGGCTCTGGGAATTCCATAGATTCAAGTATTATTGGATTAGCAGGATCACATAATGTATCTCCAGTAGTAGTATCTTTTAATCCTACTGCTGCTGCTATATCTCCAGCATAAACTTTAGTTATTTCTTCTCTTGTATTGGCATGCATTTGTAATATACGACCAATTCTTTCTCTCTTATTCTTAGTTGCATTTAAAACATAAGAACCAGATTCTAATGTTCCAGAGTAAACTCTGAAGAACGCTAATTTTCCAACGAATGGGTCAGTCATTATTTTGAATGCTAATGCAGAGAATGGTTCTTCATCAGAAGAATGTCTTTCAGCTTCTTCTCCATCTGCTAATATACCTTTTATAGCTGGTATATCAGTTGGTGCTGGTAAGTAATCTAAAACTGCATCTATTACTAATTGAACACCTTTATTTCTATAAGCTGTACCACAGAAAACTGGGTTCATTTCACAAGCTATAGTAGCTTTTCTTATAGCAACTTTTAATTCATCTATAGTAAGTTCTTCACCTTCAAGGTATTTCATCATTAATTCTTCATCAGTTTCAGCTACTGATTCAACTAATTTTTCTCTCCATTCAGCAGCTAATTCTTTCATATCTTCTGGTATGTCTGTTTCTTCCATTTCAACACCTAAGTCGTCTTTGTATATAACAGCATCCATTTTTAATAAGTCTATTATACCTATAAATGAATCTTCTTTACCTATTGGTAATTGCATAGGAACTGCATTAGAATTTAATCTAGATTTCATCATGCTTACAACATTGTAGAAATCTGCACCTAATATATCCATTTTGTTTACAAAAGCTATTCTAGGTACTCCATAAGTTTCAGCTTGTCTCCATACATTCTCTGATTGAGGCTCAACCCCACCTTTTGCACAGAATACAGCAACTGAACCGTCAAGAACTCTTAAAGATCTTTCAACTTCAACTGTGAAGTCCACGTGTCCAGGAGTATCTATTATATTTATTCTATGGTCTTTCCATGAAGCAGTTGTAGCGGCAGAAGTTATTGTTATACCTCTTTCCTTTTCTTGCTCCATCCAGTCCATTTGAGAAGCTCCTTCATGAGTTTCTCCTATTTTATGAGTTTGCCCAGTATAAAACAAGATTCTTTCTGTAGTAGTAGTTTTTCCTGCATCTATATGAGCCATGATTCCTATATTCCTAGTTCTTTCCAAAGGAAACTTTCTAGCCATGGTTATCCTCCTTATGATATCCTCAATTTTATAAGATATCTATATATCCTACCATCTGTAATGAGCAAATGCTTTATTAGCTTCTGCCATTTTATGAGTATCTTCTTTTTTCTTAACTGAAGCTCCAGTGTTGTTAGCTGCATCCATTATTTCTTTAGCTAGCTTTTCAACCATTCCTTTTTCTCCACGAGCTCTAGTGTATTTCACTAGCCATCTTAAGCCTAATGTTTGTCTTCTTTCAGGTCTAACTTCGATTGGCACTTGGTAGTTTGCTCCACCAACTCTTCTTGCTTTTACTTCCAAAACAGGCATTATATTATCCATTGCTTTATTAAATACTTCTAAAGCTTCTTCTCCTGTTTTTTCAGCCACAATTGCGAAAGCATCATAAACTATTCTTTGAGACTTTCCTTTTTTTCCGTCTACCATTAAATTATTTATTAATTTAGTAACTACCTTACTCCCATACATAGGATCTGGTAAAACTTCTCTTTTTGGAACATTACCTTTTCTTGGCATTTCGCTTCCCTCCTTAATTATTTAACTTAAATCATAGGTACTCGACATAAATCATTTAATGCCGTGATGCCGTAAATATATATATATTTAAAGCACCGAACTATAATCAATCATTAATTGTTTTATTTTTTAGCTTCTTTAGGTCTCTTAGCACCGTATTTAGATCTTGATTGTCTTCTCTTATCAACACCTGCTGTATCTAGAGTACCTCTTAGTATATGGTATCTAACCCCTGGAAGGTCTTTTACTCTTCCGCCTCTTATAAGAACAACACTATGCTCTTGTAAGTTGTGTCCTTCTCCTGGTATATACGCAGAAACTTCTATACCATTAGTTAATCTAACTCTGGCAACTTTTCTTAAAGCTGAGTTAGGTTTCTTAGGAGTAACTGTTTTTACTGAAGTACAAACCCCTCTTTTTTGTGGGGCACTAGCGTCAGTTACTTTCTTATTTAAAGAGTTGTAACCTTTTTGTAATGCTGGAGCAGTAGATTTCTTCTCTATCGCTTTTCTACTTTTACGAACTAATTGGTTAATTGTTGGCATCATCTGCACCTCCTTCCAAATTTTCGATCTTATCAGTGACCGCCAACTACATCAATATGAATATTCATACTGACTGATTGTAACATTTGTTACTTACAATTTAATGTCTATAACACATAAGTATGTGATATTAGCATTTTTCTAGCTTGATGCTTTTTAGTTCTTATTTATTGCCATCTAAAAGTAACTAAGAGCTTATTCAAGCCCTTAGTGTACTTTTAAACAACACACTTTACTATTTTAACACCACAAATAATGGTTGTCAAGATTTCTTTACTCTATCTGCTATTAATCTTCAATTTTTTCAACAGCTATATTTCTATATTTCTTCATTCCTGTTCCTGCTGGTATTAACTTACCTAATATAACATTTTCTTTAAGTCCTATTAGGTGGTCTTCTTTACCTTTTATTGCTGCCTCAGTTAATACTCTTGTCGTCTCCTGGAACGAAGCTGCTGATAAGAATGAATCAGTTGCAAGAGATGCTTTAGTTATACCAAGTAAAACTCTTTTAGCAACTGCTGGTCTTAAACCTTTAGATATAGCATCTTTATTACATTCATTGAATGTTAATACATCTTCATATCCACCTGGTAATAAATCTGTATCTCCTGGGTCTTCAACTTTAACTTTAGATAGCATTTGTCTTACTATAACTTCTATATGCTTATCATTAACATCAACCCCTTGAAGCCTATACACTCTTTGAACTTCTTTAACTATATATTCCTGTACTCCCTTAACACCATTTACTCTTACTATATCATGAGGATTTATAAACCCTTGTGTTAAAGGGTCTCCAGCTTCTAACATTTGACCTTGCTTAACTTTTATTCTAGAACCATATGGTATCACATATGTTTGAGTTTCGCCTTCTTCTGGTATTACATTTACTTCTTTTCTCTTTCCAGTTTCGTCTATTTCAACTCTACCAGACACTTCAGTTATTACAGCTAATCCTTTTGGTTTTCTAGCCTCAAATAATTCTTCAACCCTTGGAAGACCTTGAGTTATATCGGCTCCTGCAACTCCTCCAGTATGGAATGTACGCATTGTAAGCTGAGTACCCGGCTCACCAATAGATTGAGCTGCTATTATACCAACTGCTTCACCTATATTAACTTCTTTTCCTGTAGCTAAGTTTCTACCATAGCACTTAGAACAAACTCCATGATTAGTTTTACAGTTAAGAACTGTTCTTATCCTAATTTTTTCAATTCCTAAAGCTACTATAGTTTCTGCTTCTTCTTCTTGTATCATAGCATCAGCTTCAACTATAACCTCACCAGTTTCAGGATTTAATATAGGGTCTATAGTATATCTTCCTACAATTCTATCATATATTTCTTCTATAACTTCATTTCCTTCTTTTATAGCATAAATTTCTGTAGTATCTTCTGTTCCACAATCTATTTCTCTTACAATAACATCTTGACTTACATCAACAAGTCTTCTTGTTAAGTATCCAGATTCAGCTGTACGTATAGCTGTATCGGCAAGACCTTTTCTGGCACCATGTGAAGATGTAAAGTATTCTAGTACTGATAAACCTTCACGGAAATTAGATTTAACTGGTATCTCAACTGTCTTACCAGATGCATTGGCCATAAGACCACGCATACCTGCTAACTGTCTAATTTGGTTTTTAGAACCTCTGGCTCCTGAATGTGCCATTATATATATATTATTTAATCTGTCTAGTCCACCCATAAGAGCATCAGTAACTTTATCAGTTGTTTCTGTCCATGTCTCTATAACTTTTTCATATCTCTCTTCATCAGATATTAGACCTCTTCTGTATGCTTTTTCATATTTATCAACTTTTGCTTCTGCCTCAGCTATAAATACTTTCTTTTCTTCTGGTACACTCATATCATCGACAGCAACTGTTATACCACCTAATGTAGAATACTTAAACCCTAGAGCTTTTATATAATCTAGTAATTCAGCTGTTTCTGTATTACCATGTTTTCTAAAGCATTTATCTATTATTTTACCAAGAGACTTTTTATCTGCTAAGAAATCAACTTCTAGTGCAAATGGGTTTTCTTTTCTATCTACAAAACCTAAATCTTGAGGTATACTTTCATTAAATATAAATCTACCAACAGTACTTTCAACTAATGAATTTCTTCCATCTTCAAGTGTTACCTTCAATTTTACTAAAGCATGTAGATGAACTGACTTATTGTAATAAGCAAGTAATAATTCATTAAAGTCTTTAAATACCATACCTGTTCCTTTGGCTCCATCTTGTGCTTCTATTGTTAGATAATAACAACCTAAAACCATATCCTGAGATGGAGTAGTTATAGGTGAACCATCTTTAGGAGCAAGTATATTATTTACAGAAAGCATTAAGAATCTTGCTTCTGCTTGTGCTTCTACTGATAAAGGTACATGAACCGCCATTTGGTCACCATCGAAGTCTGCATTGTAAGCTGTACATACAAGAGGATGTAGTTTTATAGCTTTACCTTCAACTAAGATTGGTTCAAATGCTTGTATACCTAATCTATGTAGAGTCGGTGCACGGTTAAGAAGAACTGGATGACTTTTTATAACATCCTCTAAAACATCCCAAACTTCTGGTTTAACTTTTTCTACTATAGATTTAGCACTTTTTATATTATGTGCATATCCTTCTTTAACTAACTTATCCATAACAAATGGCTTAAATAATTCTAATGCCATTTTCTTTGGAAGTCCACATTGATAGAATTTAAGTTCTGGTCCAACAACTATAACAGAACGTCCTGAGTAGTCAACACGCTTACCAAGTAAGTTTTGACGGAAACGACCTTGTTTACCTTTTAGCATATCTGATAGAGATTTAAGTGGTCTATTTCCAGGCCCTGTTACAGGTCTACCTCTTCTACCATTATCTATTAATGCATCAACAGCTTCTTGAAGCATTCTTTTTTCATTTCTTACAATTATATCTGGAGCTCCAAGCTCTAATAATCTTTTAAGTCTATTATTTCTATTTATTACTCTTCTATATAAGTCATTTAGGTCTGAAGTTGCAAATCTTCCACCATCAAGTTGTACCATTGGTCTTAAATCTGGTGGTATTACTGGTATTGCATCTAAAATCATCCATTCTGGTTTATTTCCAGACTTTTTAAATGCCTCTACAACTTCTAATCTTCTTATTGTTCTAACTTTCTTTTGTCCTGTACTATCTTTTAACTCCGCTCTTAGGTCCTTACTTTGTTGCTCTAAATCTATATTTTGTAGTAATGTCTTTACAGCTTCAGCACCCATTCCTACAGTAAAAGTATATCCATACTTTTCAAGAGCAGTTCTGTATTCTTTTTCTGTAAGTAATTGTTTTTCATTCAATCCAGTTTCACCTGGGTCAACTACTACATATGAAGCAAAGTATAATATTTTTTCTAATGATCTTGGTGACATATCAAGTAAAAGTCCCATTCTACTTGGTATACCTTTGAAATACCAGATGTGAGACATAGGAGCAGCTAGCTCTATATGTCCCATTCTCTCTCTTCTTACTTTTGATTTAGTTACTTCTACTCCACATCTATCACAAACTACACCTTTATATCTAACTCTTCTATATTTACCACAATGGCACTCCCAGTCTTTTTGTGGTCCAAATATTCTTTCACAGAAAAGACCATCTTTCTCTGGTTTTAAAGTACGGTAATTTATAGTTTCTGGCTTTTTAACTTCTCCTCTAGACCATTGTCTTATTTTTTCTGGAGAAGCCAATGCTATTTTTATCGACTCGAAATTGTTTAATTCAAACAAGGAGTTCTCTCCCTTCTATTTGAGATTTACATTAATTAAATTTAAATATCAAAGTCATCACCATCAAAATCTATTTCTTCTTCAAATAAATCCTCTTCAGTGAATTCTTCTAAATTCTCTATATCCTCATCTTCTGTGTTTTCTACAAAATCATCTTCAATTTCTTCTATTATATTACTTTCTTCAACTTCTCCCATGTGATTTACAACATCTAGCTCAAATTCACCTATTGTATCATCTTCATCCACAGATTCTCTTACTTCTATTTCTTGGTCTTCATCTGTTAATACTTTTACATCTAAGCATAAACTTTGAAGTTCTTTTATAAGAACCTTAAATGATTCTGGGATTCCTGGCTCAGGTATGTTTTCACCTTTAACTATAGCTTCATAAGTTCTAACACGACCTACAACATCATCAGACTTAACAGTAAGTATTTCTTGAAGTATATGAGCAGCTCCATATGCCTCTAGAGCCCAAACCTCCATCTCTCCAAATCTTTGTCCACCAAATTGAGCTTTACCACCTAGTGGCTGTTGAGTAACTAATGAGTATGGTCCAGTACTTCTTGCATGTAGTTTTTCATCTACTAAGTGATGTAGTTTTAAGTAATACATATATCCAACAGTTATTCTGTTATCAAAAGTCTCACCTGTTCTACCATCATATAGAGTCAATTTACCATCTCTAGGATACCCAGCTTCCTCAAGAGCATCCATTATGTCATACTCATTAGCACCATCGAATACTGATGTTGCTACATACCATCCCAATGTCTTAGCAGCAAGTCCTAAATGAACCTCTAGAACCTGACCGATGTTCATACGTGATGGTATACCTTGTGGGTTAAGTATGATATCTAAAGGAGTTCCATTTTCCATGAATGGCATATCTTCTTCTGGTAATACTCTTGAGATAACCCCTTTATTACCATGACGACCAGCCATTTTATCTCCAACTTTTATTTTTCTCTTTTTAGCTATATAACATCTTACTAACTCATTTACACCTGGAGATAAGTCATCTCCATTTTCTCTAGTAAATACTTTTACATCAACTATTATACCAGATTCACCATGAGGTACTTTAAGTGAAGTATCTCTAACTTCTCTAGCCTTTTCTCCAAATATTGCACGAAGTAATCTTTCCTCAGCAGTAAGTTCAGTTTCTCCTTTTGGAGTTACTTTACCAACTAGTATATCCCCTGAGTCCACTTCAGCACCTATTCTTATTATACCTCTGTCATCTAAGTTCTTGATTGCACTATCTCCAACATTAGGTATATCTCTAGTTATTTCCTCTGGTCCTAGTTTTGTATCTCTAGCTTCACATTCATATTCTTCTATATGAATTGTTGATAATCTATCTTCTTTAACTAATCTTTCATTTATTAGTATAGCATCCTCGTAGTTATAACCTTCCCAAGTCATGAATGCTATAAGGCAGTTTCTTCCAAGTGCAACTTCTCCTAAATCAGTTGCTGGACCATCTGCTATAACATCACCTTTCATTATCTGGTCACCTTTATTTATTATAGGTGTTTGATTTATACAAGTACCTGAGTTTGAACGTTTAAACTTAAGTAGATTATATCTATCTCTATTTCCATCTTCTCTTTTTATGATTATTTCATCTGCTGTTACTCTTTCTGCTATACCAGAATTTCTAGCAACAACAACTGCTCCAGAGTCTTTTGCAGCTCTGTATTCTATACCAGTTCCTATGATTGGTGCTTCTCTTCTAACTAGAGGCACTGCCTGACGTTGCATGTTCGCTCCCATAAGGGCACGGTTGGCATCATCATTTTCTAGGAAAGGTATCATAGCAGTGGCAACAGATACAACCTGCTTAGGAGATATATCCATATAATCTACTCTGCTTTCAGGAACCATTTCAACAGCACCATTTACAGTTCTACAAACAACTCTATGGTTTACGAATTTACCATCTTCTGTTAATGGCTCATTTGCCTGAGCTCTTACGAATAAATCTTCTTCGTCAGCAGTTAAATAATGTATCTCATCAGTAACTGTTGATGTTTCTTTGTCAAATTTTCTATATGGTGATTCTATAAATCCGAATTCATTTATCTTTGCATAAGTTCCTAAAGAGTTTATAAGACCGATATTTGGTCCTTCTGGAGTCTCTATTGGACACATTCTACCATAATGTGAATGGTGAACGTCACGCACTTCGAATCCAGCTCTTTCTCTTGAAAGACCTCCAGGCCCAAGGGCTGATAATCTTCTCTTATGTGTTAACTCAGATAGTGGATTTGTTTGATCCATGAACTGAGATAACTGAGAACTACCAAAGAATTCTTTTATTGCAGCTGAAACTGGTCTTATGTTAACTAACGCTTGAGGCGTTATAGCTTCCATATCTTGAACTGTCATTCTCTCTTTTATGACTCTTTCCATTCTTGAAAGACCAATTCTAACTTGATTTTGTAATAATTCACCTACAGATCTTATTCTTCTGTTTCCTAGGTGATCTATATCATCAATATTTCCTATATTATAGAATATATTGAACTCATAACTTATTGAAGCTATTATATCATCTAATAATATATGTTTTGGTATAAGTTCTTTAATTCTTGATTTTATAGCCTCTTTTATTTCTTCTTCATCACTATATCCATCTAAAATTTCTTTTAAAGTTGGATAATGTACTTTTTCTTTTATGTTTAAATCATCTATGTCAAAATCAATGTGAGACTTAATATCTACAAAATTATTCCCTATAACTCTAACTTTCTTATCATCATCCATTAATAGATTTACTACGTTTATACCTGCATTTTGTATGTCTTTAGCCAACTCATAACTTATTTTTTCTCCAGCTTTTACAAATACCTCACCAGTTTCTGGATTTATTATGTCTTCTGCTGAAATTTTATTCATTATTCTGTAACATAAAGCAAGTTTCTTATTAAATTTATATCTACCAACTTTTGCTAAGTCATATCTTTTTGGATCAAAGAATAAAGCATTTAGTAAAGATGATGCACTTTCTACAGTAGGAGGTTCACCTGGTCTTAATTTTTTGTATATCTCTACAAGACCTTCTTCTACGGTCTTAGTATTATCCTTTTCTAATGTAGCAGATAATCTCTCGTCTTCTCCTAAAAGGTCAATTATCTCTGCATCTGTTCCTATTCCTAAAGCTCTAAGTAAAACTGTAACTGGTTGTTTTCTTGTTCTATCAACTCTTACAGATATTACATCATTAGAATCTGTTTCATATTCTAACCATGCTCCTCTATTAGGAATTACAGTAGATGAAATCAATCTCTTACCTGTTTTATCTCTTTCTTCCGCATAGTAAACACCAGGAGATCTAACTAATTGACTTACTATAACTCTTTCTGCTCCATTTATAACGAAAGTTCCTCTTTCTGTCATTAAAGGGAAGTCACCCATAAATACTTCTTGTTCTTTTATCTCACCTGTTTCTTTATTTATAAGTCTTACCTTAACTTTTAGAGGTGCACAATATGTAGCATCTCTCTCTTTACACTCTTCTATATCGTACTTTGGTTTATCATCTAGAGAATAGTCGACAAATTCCAATATAAGATTACCAGTATAATCTTCTATTGGTGAAATATCATCAAACACTTCTTTTAAACCTTCTTTTAAAAACCACTCATAGGAATCTACTTGAATTTCTATAAGATTTGGCACATCAGCTATTTCCTTAATTTTAGAAAAGCTCATTCTAGTTCTTTTACCTATCGTGACAGGATGTGGCATTCACTTTTCACCTCTCAATAATTAAAAATAAAACAATAGTTCATTCTAACGCATCTAATAATTTTAGCATAATGTCAAGTATTTTTCAATATATTTTTTATCTTATATGTAAACTATGCATTATTTTTGATTTTTTGTAAATTATTTTAAGCATATATTATGTATTATGTACAACTTTCCAATATAAAATCCATTTTTTTCATTTATAGGTCTTATTTTCTATAGAAAATTATGTCCTAATAACATACCTATACTTAATTATAATTCCATAAGAAAATACTTGTAAACAATTAGATTTATACAAAAATCTACTAAATATACAAAATAAAGACCATAAATAAATTTAACTTGGAATTTTAAGTCTTAAACTTTTTCCAGTATAAATTATATCTATGGTCTTTATAAGATAAAATTTCTACTATAACTAATACATAAATTTTTATTACATATTAGTAATTTAATTATCTTAATATATTGTCTGCAAATTGTGGAGTAGGTAAACCAAATCCTCCTGCAACCTCAAGTAAATCTCCTGTTATAAATGATGAATCATCACTAGCATAGAATAAAACTGCTTTTGCTATATCATCTGGTTTTCCTATACGATTTAAAGGAACATGTTTTAGAAATTCTTTTATGAATTCTGGAGACATATTATCTAATGCAGCCTTAGTTGCAATAAGACCTGGAAGTACAGCATTACATCTAACATTATCTTTTGCATATTGTGTTGCTATGTTTTGAGTTAATGAATTAATTGCTGATTTTGACACACAGTAAGCTATTCTAGATAAATCAGGCAACACTGAACCTATACTCGATATATTTATTATACTTCCCTTTCCGTTCTTTATCATATGAGGAATTGCTGCTTTACATGGTAAGTATACACTCTTCAAATTAGTATTTACTGTGTCAAAAAAATTATCTGTATCACCAGTCAAAAGGTCTCTATCAAGAGAAGGGTTTGTTGAACCAAAATTGTTTACAAGTATATCTATCTTACCTTCTTTTTTAACTACCTCTTCTATCATTGAAGTAAAAGTTTCTTCTTCACGAGCATTAAAGTATACAAACTTAGCACAGCCACCTTCTGTACTTATTTTATTTATAACTTCATTAGCCAGTTCTTTTGAACGAGCTGCTAAATATACAATTGCTCCGTTTTTTGCTAATATCTCTGCTGATGCTAATCCAATACCTTTTGTTGCTGCAGTAACTACTGCAATTTTTCCCTGTAATTTTTCCATTATTAATTCCTCCTTAAATATGTCCTTTAAAGTCTACAAATTTCGATTTTTCTAAATATCTAACTTATTTTAAAATTTATATTTGTTAATTAATTATTTATTACATTTTATTTTTAAAATACTCATGTAATTTTTTAAAATAATATGTAATTTTTTACAGTTTCACTTAATTATATACCTTATATACATACATTACAATAATTGTTTATATTTTAATTTAATAATAATATTAAATTAAAATATCATTACATACTATATGATACCCTTAATTTAATACTATTATAGAAATTTTTTTATTTTATAAAAATATTTTCTTTATAACTCTAGATGTACTCTATAATTTGTTATAAATAAAAAAGATACCCAATGGGTATCTTTTTAAAGAAACTACTTAACTTCTACTTTAGCTCCAGCAGCTTCTAATTTTTCTTTTATTTGATCAGCTTCTTCTTTAGAAGCTCCTTCTTTAACTGTCTTAGGAGCATTGTCAACTACTTCTTTAGCTTCTTTTAATCCTAATCCTGTTATTTCTCTAACTGCTTTTATAACTCCAACTTTTGAAGAACCAACTTCAGCTAATACTACATCAAATTCAGTTTTTTCTTCAGCAGCTGGTCCACCAGCAGCTGCACCAGCTACCATTACTGGAGCTGAAGCTGATACACCGAATTTTTCTTCAGCAGCTTTAACTAATTCATTTAATTCTAAAACTTTCATATTTTCTATAGCTTCTAATATTTGTTCTATTGTCATTTTTAGCACCTCCGAATTTTATTTCAAATTAATATTTATAATTTTTTAGTTAAGCAATTAAGCTTCTTCTTGACCTTCTGCCTTTTTCGCTATTGCATCTATTAAATATGCGAAGTTTGATACTGGAGCTTTTAAGCTACCAAGTAATTTAGCGATAAGAACTTCTCTTGATGGTATGTTAGCCATTTCAACAATTTTAGATTCATCATAGAATGTACCTTCCACAATACCCATCTTTAATTTCATTTTTGGATGAGAATCCATGAATCCTTTTAATATTCTAGCTGGAGCAACTGGATCATCATATCCAAATGCTATAGCATTAGTTCCAACTAATAATTCATCATTGAATTGCTCTATACCAACTTCTTTAGCTGCTCTTCTAACCAAAGTATTTTTGTATACTTTGTAATCTACACCAGCTTCTCTCATTTGTTTTCTTAACTCAGTTACTTCTTCAACTGTTAATCCTTTGTAATCTACAACAACAGCAGCAGAAGATTTTTGTAACTTTTCAACTATCTCAGAAACAACTTCTGATTTAATTTCTATAGCTTTTCTCATATAGATGTGCACCTCCTTCACCAAATAGGCTTAGTATTTACCGCAACATTATAAAAAGCTTTTGTTGCCAAAAGTAGACATCAAAAGCTTTAGTAATATCAATTTATCTAAAACCTCGGTGGGATATTAAGCTTTCGCACCCACTATCTACGGCAAATCTATTCTTTTTTACATTGACAAATGATATGATAACATTTTTGTCAACCTGTGTCAACAGTTTTATTATTCAGCTGTTCTTGCTGGGTTTATTTTAACTCCAGGTCCCATTGAAGAAGCTACTGTTATACTTCTTAAATATTGCCCTTTAGCAGCAGCTGGCTTAGCTTTTATTATAGCATCCATTAATGCAGTAAAGTTTTCAGTTAATTTTTCTCCACCAAATGATACTTTTCCTACTGGAACGTGTATTATGTTAGTTTTGTCTAATCTATATTCAACTTTACCAGCTTTTATTTCATCTATAGCTTTAGCTACATCAAATGTAACTGTTCCTGATTTAGGGTTTGGCATTAAACCTTTAGGTCCTAATACTCTACCTAATCTACCTACTACACCCATCATGTCTGGAGTAGCAACTACTATATCAAAGTCAAACCAGTTCTCACCTTGTATTTTTTGAACTAATTCTTCAGCTCCTACAAAGTCAGCACCAGCTTGTTCAGCTTCTTTAGCTTTTTCACCTTTAGCAAAAACTAAAACTCTTTTAGTTTTACCAGTTCCATGAGGTAACACAACTGCACCTCTTACTTGTTGGTCAGCATGTCTTGAGTCAACACCTAATTTAATATGTGCTTCTACTGTCTCATCAAATTTAGCTCCAGCTATATCTGAAACTAATGTTAACGCTTCTGATGCATCATAGAATTTAGTTCTATCTACTTTTTGTAATGCACCTGCATATCTTTTACCTTTTTTAGCCATTTTATTTTCCTCCTCGTGGTTAATTTCGGCTTTTCGCCTCCCACTTTATAAAAAAAAGTGTATCTTTTAATTAGTCTTCTATTACAACACCCATGCTTCTAGCAGTACCAGCTATCATACTCATAGCAGCTTCTACTGATGCAGCATTTAAGTCAGGCATTTTTAATTCAGCTATTTCTCTTACTTGAGCTGAAGTCATTTTAGCAACTTTCTTTTTGTTTGGTTCTCCAGAACCTGATTTTAAGTTTAATGCTTTTTTAATTAAAACTGCAGCTGGTGGAGTTTTTGTTATGAAACTGAATGATCTATCTTGATATACAGTTATAACAACTGGTATTATCATTCCAGCTTGATCTGCAGTTTTAGCATTAAATTCTTTTGTGAATCCCATTATATTAACACCATGTTGTCCTAATGCTGGTCCAACTGGTGGCGCTGGAGTAGCCTTTCCTGCAGGTATTTGTAATTTTATTTGACCTATAACTTTTTTAGCCATTTTGAGCGCACCTCCTCAGATTTTTCTATAAAATAGTATTAGATTTTTTCTATACCTTCAAGCTCTATTACAAATAGAGTCCTTTTACCAAATGCATTTATGCATACTTTGACTTCTCTATTTTCTAAGTCAATTTCTTCTATGTTTCCTATTTGTCCACTAAATGGTCCTTGGGATACTTTTACTGTATCTCCTATTTCAAAATCAATATCACCATTTACTACTTTAGGGTCTTCTGTATCTATCCCCATAGCTTTGACTTCATCTTCACTTAATGGCACTGGTTTTGAACCAGGTCCAACGAAACCTGTAACTCCCTTAGTATTTCTTACTACATACCAAGATTCATCAGTTATTATCATTTTAACCAAGACATAACTTGGATAAACTTTACGTTGTCTAGTTTTTTCTTTTCCAGTTTTAGTAGTTTCCACTACTTCTTCTGTTGGAACAACTACTTGTCTTATGCAGTTTTCCATACCTCTTGTTTTAACTGCTTTCTCAATTGTAGCTTTAACTTTATTTTCATGTCCTGAATAGGTATGAACTACATACCAACTTGCTTCTTGTAATTCTGACATTTAACTTACCTCTTTTCGTCTATTTTAGTAATAACGCTAGTGCACCAGATAATATAGTGTCTATGCCCCATACTAATATAGTGCATGAAATAACTACAGTTAAAACTATACTTGTGTTTTTAAACAGTTCCTTTTTTGTCGGCCATGTAACTCTTTTTAATTCTTGTTTAGTTTCTTTTAAGTATCCAAATAAACTAAACCTTTTTTTAGTTTTTGCACCGTCATTTTTTTGGGCAGCCATTCCATACTCACATCCTTATAAAAAACTATTTTGTTTCTTTATGAGTTGTATGCTTTTTACAGAATCTACAATATTTTTGTAATTCTATTCTGTCTGGATTATTTTTCTTATTCTTAGTAGTGTTGTAGTTTCTTTGCTTACACTCTGTACATGCTAAAGTTACTTTAACTCTCATCTGATACACCTCCAACTTTGTAATACAATAATATATATTGCTAATATATGTGAATATAATATCTTTAAAATATGTATTTATTAAAAATCTACAGTATTCAAGATATTATTAACTTCCTATAATCATTACCTTGTATAAGTTATCACAAAATCCTATGCTGTGTCAATGTTTTTGTATTTCTATGTTAAAAAAAGAGGAGCCTAACCCCTCTTTTTGTTATTCTTTTTAATCCATCAGTTTAGTAATAAGAATTACTCTATTATTGTAGCAACAACTCCTGAAG
>NZ_JAGWCX010000082.1:0-15721 GCF_020657775.1 Clostridioides sp. ZZV14-6345
ACATGTAAATATTTACATGTTTGTATTTACATAATTTTATTTTCATATATAATTTTATTTATTTTTATTACTCATAATTTACAAGTTCTTATTAAAACATAACTATATTAATTCAAATTAAATATATCGTGTTATAATAAGTATGTAATTAAAGAAAGAGGTGTATTTATGCGAACTTTAAAGTATGCAATTTTAGGATTGTTAAATAGAAATCCTATGACTGGTTATGATATCGTAAAAGAGTTCAATTTTCAATTAGCTGAGTTTTGGAATGCAAAGCATAGTCAAATATATCCTGAACTAAAAAAGTTGGTAAATGAAAAGCTTATTGTATATCATATTAAAATTAGTGGTGATGTATTAGAAAAAAAGTTATACACAATCACAGAAAAAGGTAAAGATGAGTTCTTGAAATGGCTTGAAAGGGATGAGCCAATGGAAAGAACCCCTAAGGATATTTTTCGTCTTAGAATGTACTTTTCTAATAATTTAGATATAGATACTAGACTTATTTTATTAGAGCATCAATTGCTTCAACACCAAGAAAGAATTGCGTTCTTGTACAGTCAAATGGAGCGTTATAGTGAAGTTCCTCCTCTTGATAGTAATGATTTTGGTGATTATATAGTTCTTGATGGAGCTATTATCAGGGAACAAAGTGCTATAAAATGGCTAACAAATTGTATTAACCATCATAAAAATTTGGCTAATACTACTTTGAAATAATAACTTGTTGATTTTAATAGTGTATTTAATTATAGACATTAAATTTATAAAAAGACTGTACACAACTTTGTCTTTGTATACAGTCTTCTATGGTTAATTATTCAAAATAGGTAATTATAATATTTAAAAAAGTTAATATAAAAGTTAAATATTTTTTATTAAGCTATTAATTTTATCTTCTTATTGACCTTCAAAATCACCTTTATATTTACAATCTTTCACAGGCAAATTATTATCTCTTCTCATATACAAGTCCAGTTGATGTCTTGTTACTAAATTTAATGGTAATCAAATTCTTTACCAATAAGTATAAAAATTACTAATGTGTTATAATTTTCTTAACTACTAAATTTTTAATATGTCTGTTGCACAAGTTTTCCATAGGATTTTTAAACATCATAGTTTTCACACAATAAAAAAGACAAGCTTAAAACCTAAACTCGCCTTTTGCATCTTTTATTGCAAAGTAAATTATATTACCTTCCTAACAATTCCCCTTTTAACAACTATCTTCATAAGTCTTACTATAATGTAAAGTACAATATAAAATAGTTCTATGTTAATTTTCTACAGTTAAATAATTTATAAATATATATCTTTTTTAATATATTAACTTACTCTTCTATTATTTTTAAATATTAAAGCTATATTGTTATAAATTTATAATAATATATTGATACATTTTGTATATTTTAATAGTGGATACAAATGAAAAATTATACTCACTATTAATTTTATATTCTTCTTATTTAATATAAATCTTCACCATTTGAAGCAATTACTTTCTTATACCATTCAAAACTTTTCTTTTTCATTCTTCTTAGACTTCCATTGCCACTATTGTCTCTATCTACATATATAAATCCATAACGCTTTTCCATTTCTCCTGTGCTGGCACTTACTAAATCAATAGGTCCCCATGTAGTATAGCCTAATAAATCTACACCATCTATAGAAACTGCATCACGCATAGCTTTTATATGTTCTCTTATATAATCTATTCTGTAATCATCATCTACATAACCATTTTCATCAGCTATATCTTTAGCACCTAATCCATTTTCTACAATAAATAGTGGCTTTTCATATCTATCATATACGTGATTTAATGTAATTCTTAAACCTAATGGGTCAATTGGCCATCCCCATTGACTGTATGAAAGATATGGATTTTTAGCAGATGTAAATATGTTTCCTTCAGCTACATCATCTGCATTTTCATCAGTTCTAACACAACGGCTATTGTAATATGAAAATGAAATAAAATCTACTGTATATTTATTTAATAATTCAATATCACCAGGTTCTATTTCTGGTGTAATACCTTTTTTCTCCATATACTTTAATGCATAGTTAGGATATTTACCTTTAGATTGTACATCCACAAAGAAGTAATTTTCTCTATCTAACTTTGTAGCTTCCCATACATCATTAGGGTTGCAACTATAAGGATATACACTTCCAGCTGCAAACATACATCCAACTAAGTTATTTGAATCAACTTCATGTGCTATTTTAGTTGCAATTGCACTAGCTACAAGTTCATGATGAGCAGCTTGATATTTTATCTTTTCAACATCTTCACCTTCTTCAAAGCAAATACCAGCACCCATAAATGGAGCATGTAAAATCATATTTATTTCATTAAAAGTTAGCCAGTACTTCACTAATCCTTTATATCTTCTAAAAATAACATTGCATAGTTTCTCATAGAAACCGATCATTTTACGATTACGCCATGCACCATACTTTTTAACTAAATGCATTGGACAATCAAAGTGTGTAATAGTGACTAATGGCTCTATTTTATATTTTTTACATTCCTTAAATATATCTTCATAAAATTGAATCCCCTTTTCATTTGGTGTTTCTTCATCACCTTTCGGAAATATTCGACTCCATGCAATGCTCATTCTATATACTTTAAATCCCATTTCAGCAAATAACTTTATATCTTCTTTATAATTATGGTACATATCAATACCAGTTTGAGCTGGATAATAATGTTCATCATCAAAATCAAACATTTTTAATTTTCCTGTAATAACTGCTGTTCTATCTTTTCCTGTTGGGCATACATCTACATTTGCTAATCCTCTTTCATCTTCATTATATCCACCTTCACATTGATTGGCTGCAGTAGCTCCTCCCCATAGAAAATCTTTTTTAAAACCCATAGTTAAGCCTCCTAAATTATGCTAATGCTTTAATTTTTTACTAAAATATAATTGTAATCAGATTATCCTCTAATTCAGCATTTTTGCTTTCTGTTTCTACTACATCTAAAAATTGCGATGAATTTGTAATAACGATTGGAGTTACAACACTATATCCTGACTCTTTTATTACATCAATATCAAAGTTTAATATCGTTTGACCTTTTGTAATTCTATCACCCTGCTTTATACATGCCTCAAAACCTCTTCCTTCTAACTGAATAGTATTTAATCCAATATGAATAAGCACTTCAACACCTACATCTGAAAGAATTCCTATAGCATGCAGACTTGGGAATAAAGTTGTAACTACTCCATCTACTGGAGCAACTACTTTTCCATCACTAGGTATTATCGCTACACCTTGACCCAGTACACCAGATGCAAATGCCGCATCCTCTATGTTACTTAAATTTAATACTTCACCTTTTATAGGACTTACTATTATTTCTCTTTCTAATTTAGCAGACTTAACTTCTTTTGTTTCTTCTTTTTCCTTATTTTTTACTTCTTTAACCTCTTCTGCTTTCTCATTTTTATATAAAATCATAGTTAATACAAAAGCTACGACCATTGATATAGCTATACCAGAAAGAGCTACTATTAAGTTACCCATTCCCCCATCTGGTTCAATCATTGCTGGAAGTTCGAATATTCCCATACCTCCAGTTATAAACTTCCTAAGATTAAAAAATCCATAGAAAGCTCCTCCAATACCACTAGCAATACAACTTATTATAAATGGTTTCTTTAGAGGCAATAATATTCCATAAATTGCTGGCTCTGTAACTCCAAATACACCAGATATAAAGTTTGGTATTGCCATCTCTTTTAGTTTTTTATCTTTAGTCTTGAAGAATATTGCCAACACAACTGCCGAACTTGCAAATGTACAAGCAAAGAATGGCATCATAACATTATCATATCCTAAAGTCATAACATTGTTTATATATACAGGAATGAATCCCCAGTGCATACCAAAAATAACAAGAATTTGCCAAGTGAACCCTACTATAGCACCTGCTAATAGTGGACTAAAATCTCTTATCGAAATTACAATTTGTGAAATAAGTGTAGAACCAAATGTTGCTATAGGACCTATAACTATAAGTGCAACAGGCACTGTTACTAATAGTGTAAGCATTGGCACAAAGAAGAATTTAACTAAATCTGGAACAAACTTATTAAATAATTTCTCACACCTAGACGCAAAATACGCTATAAATATAATTGGTACGACCGTTCCAGTGTAATCAATTGATACAATTGGCAGTCCAAAGAAGTCAATATATACTGGAGATGCAAACATTGTTCCTTTAAATAAAGTGTAAATCACATCTGCACCTGCTGATATGCTGCTACCTTGTATAGCAGGATAACACATGGCAGCTCCTAACGCTAATCCTAACATTGGCTTTAAACCAAATTTCTTAGCTGAAGTATATCCTAAAAATAAAGGAAGGAATGTAAATAATGCATCTCCAGCTGCATTTATTACCATATAACCACCAGATACATCACTATATAATCCCATTGCCACAAATAAAGCATTAAATCCTTTTAACATTCCACAGGCTGCCATTATTCCTAACACTGGCTGGAAAATCCCTGATATTATATCTATACTTTTATCTAGCATACTACTTGATTTTTTAGTTTCTGAATTTGTACTTGAATCATCTAAATCGATTATTTCAACTATATCTTTATATACAGCTTCAACATGATTTCCTATAACTACTTGATATTGTCCTCCACTTTTCATTACAGTAACAATACCTTCCATATTTTTTAATACGTTGTCATTTGCTATACTTTCATCTTTTAAAGTAAAACGTAATCTTGTAATACAATGTACTAATCCACTAATATTTTCTTTTCCACCAACATTTTTTACTATTTCTTGTGCTAATTGTTTGTATTTTCCCATTTTTCTCCTCCATATTTCGTTTAAATTAATTTTTTTGAAATTTGAAGGTTTGGCCAACTCAATGTTACCATCCAACCATAGGTATAATTTTGTTAGTATCACTCCTTTCAATAATTCTTAATATACTACTGAAAATTTATTTCGCTTACATATTTGAGTCTTTAACTACTTTAGCTAAATGTATTGTTAAATATATAAGTTCATCATCTGTTAATATGTAGTTATATTGCTTTTTAATAAAATTTTTAATTTTAACTACACATTCAAACTCTTTATTATATTTAGATTTAATAATGCTTAGTAATTCTTTATCTGTCTCACCTTCATGTGCACTATCTAAAAGCAATCTCTGTGCAAAAAACTTTAAATGCATTATAAATCTATAATAAAAGACTGATTCTTCATGAAATTCTATCCTAAAATGATACCTAACTATACTAAGTACTTCTTGTATTAACTTTGTAATATCAGATGCCAAAGTATGACCTTCACTTAACTGAGCATTAACTATATGAAAGGCTATAAATCCAGCCTCATCTTCAGGTAATTTTATACCTGTTTTGTTTTCAATAATATCTAGTGCTTTCATTCCAATTTCAAACTCTTCTTTATAAAACCTTTTAATTTCCCAAAGAATTGCATTTTTTACATTTATTCCTTCTTTCATTCTTTGAATTGCAGAATATGTATGGTCACTTAAGGATATGTAAATACTTTCATTTAGCTTCTTGTTTAACTTTATTTGTGCATATTCTATAATTTCACTTGATAATTTCATGTGCTCTATAGGAATATTATTGAGTAATTCTTGTAGCTTGTTTGATATTTCTTTATTTGATATTCTAAATACTTTATTTACTTTAGTTTTATCTATTAGATTGCCTTTTGATTTTTGATAACCAATTCCTTTACCCATGACGATAATTTCTTCATTATTATCATCTAATGTGATTACAACATTATTGTTTAATATCTTATTAATTATCATGATTATCCTCCTTTTAAGCATAAAAAAAGCTTATCCATAATAATGGGCATACCCCTTCCTAGGATACTGCTATTATTAATGAATAAGCTTAGCTTGTACTTAAACAATTACTACCTAATTCCAATTATTATGATAAAACATTAGACATACTTTGTCAACTTTTTCTTTCCATATATTTCATCAATCTTTTGTGTTGCTTTTTTGTCAGTTATAATAATTACTCTCATTATATTAGCTTATTTCCTTGCATCAATATAAATACAAAACAAGTTATAGTCAATAACAATAAAAATTCTATTAATGTAAATAGTTGATATTATACTCTCTCTACTACATTATCTGTACTTTCCTTAACATTTTTTTCAACTCCAAATATATATGTCATAATAAATGGAGCAACCAATGCTATAAACATCACTATAAGTCCATTTACTATATTTGAACTCCCTTTTTCTCCTGATAGTCCAAGTACTGCCATTATACTATTTTGTGGAACATATAAAGTTACATGAGTAATCCCTGCGAATAATCCTGCAATTCCTGCTCCTATAGATGCTAACATAGCAGGTTTTTTAAGTTTTAATGTAACTCCATAAAGAGCTGGTTCAGTTATACCCATAACAGCTGATATCCATGCAGCTGATGCTAATTGTTTCATCTTACTATCTTTACTTCTTAATGCTACAGCTAATGTAGCACCACCTTGTGCTAAATTAGCACAAACTTGAGATATTAATATTAGCGATTCTTGTCCTGTAGTTGCAAATGCTGATATGAATATAGGAGTCAATGCATGATGCATCCCTGTCATAACGATAAATGGCATTGCAGCTGCCAATAAACAAACCATTATAAATCCTAACCTTCCTTGTAGTAAGTTTATTATACTAGCTAATCCCTCTCCTAAGAAATTTCCTATTGGTCCAATTACTATTAATGCTATTGGTGCACTTATTAATAATACTAAAGTTGGATTTAAAATCGTTTTTAACATACTAGGTGTTAATTTATCAATGAATTTTTCTATATACGACATCATCCATACTGTTAAAAGTGCAGGGATAACAGATGCTGCATATATAACACCTTGAATTGGTACTCCTATAAATGATATAGGGTCCCCACTTGATACCCATGCAGAGAAATTTGGATGTAAAAACACACCTACTACTATAACTGCTATTGATGTATTAACATTAAATTTTTTAGCTGCATTTATTGCAAGTATTATAGGCATAAAGTAAAATGCTACATCTCCTATTATATCTAATACTCTATATGTACTTGAATTTGATGATAACCAATTAAAAGTGGTACAAAGAGATAATATAACTTTTATCATCCCAGATGCTGTAAGAGCTGGTATCATAGGTGTCATACAACCAGTTATTGTGTCTATTATATTATTTAAAATACTATTTTTTTTATTTTCATTTTTTATATCGCTTTTAATATCTCCTGTGGTATTTATCCCCTCATTTATTAGTGCATTAAATACAACTCCTACCTCATTACCTATTATGACCTGATATTGAGTTGAAGTTGAGTTTACTCCAACTACCTTATCTATAGATTTTAATTTATCTGCATTAACTTTCTTTTCATCTTTTAAGATGAACCTTAATCGTGTCATACAATGAGTCAAGTCAATTATATTATCCTTTCCTCCAAGCCCATCAATTATCAATAGAGCTACATCTTCATATTTATTCTTCATACCTTATCCTCTCTTTTAAAATAATTTTTAATATAATTTTAAGCCAAATTAATCTTTTTACTCCAAGCTTGTAATAGTGTATTGTAATTTAATAAACTAGTATCTTCTACAATATAGTCACATTTTCCTAGTACTTCTTTTTTACCCACACCAATTGATGTCATATTGGCAGCATTTATAGCTTTAATACCCGAATAAGAATCTTCTATCCCTACACAATCATATTGTTTTAAATTTAGCATCTTGCTCCCTTCAATAAAAATATCAGGATATGGTTTTCCCTTTTCTAATAGAGATGGATTTACTATACAATCAAATTCATCTTTTATTCCCAAAGATTCTAATATTCTAGGCGCATTCTTACTAGCAGATGCTATTCCCAATTTTACATTATTTTCTTTAAGTTCTTTTATAAGCTCATTTATCCCTGGTAATATATCTTTAGATGTTAATGAGTTTATTAACTTTATATAAATGTTATTTTTTTCTTCACACATCTTTAACTTTTCTTCTTTAGTATAACTATCTACTTTATTAGCAGATAACAATATTTTATCTAATGATTCTTCCCTGCTTATGCCTTTTAATTTCTCATTAAAAGTTTCATCTATTTCTATATCTAGCGATTTTGCCATCTCATGCCAAGCTTCAAAATGATACTTAGCAGTATCTGTTATAACTCCATCAAGGTCAAATAAGACTGCTCTCATATTAATTACTCCCTTTAAAACAATTATTAACTTCTATTACGTTCTTTGATAATTTTATTTCTTTATTATCGTGTAATATGGTTATATTCCTACCTTTGATTAACTTATAATAAGATTTATATTCTTCTATATTTACAGAAACTAAATTATCTCTAAATAATATATTAAATTTAATATTTTTCCAGTACTTAGGTATCCTTGGTTCAAAACTTAATTTATCATTTTTTATTTTCATTCCTGCAAATCCATATACTAAACTCATCCATGTTCCACCCATATTAGCAGCATGTATTCCATCACTTGTATTTTTTTGTAGGTTATTAATATCCATTAATGCTGTGTCCATAAAATAGTTATAAGCTTTTTCATGATTTCCAATTTCACTTGCCATCATTCCAAATATTGACCTTGACAAAGATGAATCATGAGTAGTTATTTTTTCATAGTATTCAAAATCTCTCTTCTTTTGTTCTAGGCTAAACTCATCAGGAAAAAGCAACGCTGAAAGTACAGTATCTGCTTGTTTATTTACTTGATATCTATATATTGTTAATGGATGATAATGGAGAAGTAATGGATAATTTTCTTTTGGTGTATTTTTAAAATCCCATACTGATTTTTCTAAAAATGAATCGTCTTGTCTGCTTATTTTCTTCTCTTCATCATATGGTAAATACATATTTTGAGCTGCATTTATCCAGTTCTTTACTTCATATTCTTGTAATTTAACTTTTCTAAACACTTTGTCAGAACATAAATTATGCTTAAATTTATCTACCATCTGTACTGCATATATTAAATTATATTTAGCCATTAAATTAGTGTAGTAATTATTGTTTACTATTGCTGTATATTCATCTGGTCCCGTTACTCCATTTATACAGAATTTATTATTTTTTGATTCTATATAATCTCCAAATTCAACCCAAAATCTTGCTGTTTCTATAAGAATTTCTAAGCCATTTTGCATCATAAATTCTTCATCATTAGTTGCTTCAAAATACGTTCTAATCCCATAAGCTATATCTGCATTTATATGAAACTGTGCCGTTCCTGCTGGATAATATGCACTGCATTCATTACCATTTATAGTTCTCCATGAATATAAGCAACCCTTATTTATTCCAAGTTCTCTAGCTCTTTCTCTTGATGCATCTAAGATTGAATATCTATAATCTAATAAAGCTCTAGCAATGGATGGTTGAGTATATATAAAAAATGGTAATATGTACATCTCTGTATCCCAGAAATAGTGACCTTCATAGCCATCACCTGTAAGACCTTTAGCTGATATATTAGTCTTTCCATCTCTTCCTGCTGATTGATAAATATGAAATAAATTAGTTTTTATCCCCAGTTGAAGAGTTTTATCGCCTTCAATCTCTACATCAGAGGTTGTCCAAAACTCATTCATTTTCTCTCTCTGAATAGTTTTTACTTTATCAAATCCAATATTACATGCCTCTCTTAAAACCAATTCTAATGATTTTAAACGTTCTTCGCTTAAATTTAAATCAGAACATACTCTACTATATCCTACAACAATTTCTAAATTTAACCTTTCACCTTCTTTGGCATAAACTTCTATTTCTCGCTCAATACATTCCTCTGAAACATTATAAGTCTCATTTGTAATATTTCCACAAGTAATATATGAATCAAATCCACACCATAACCCTAATTTACTTGTTTCTGTAACCAAATTCATAAAATACTTATCGTTATATTTTTTTATATCAATTTTAAATTGCTTCTTATTTATAGATGCCACTCTTGGGTCATCTACTTTTTCACAATTAAACTTCTCCATACTATTTTCCATTTTATTTTTAAATTTTATTTTTCCATTAAAATTCAATGGCGTTATTGTATATGAAATCATCATTAATTCTTCTATATCTTGTGATACTAATCTTTCTATAGATACTTTAACTTTTTTACCACGAGAATTTTCCCATATAAATGAACGTTTAAGAATCCCTTCATTTAAATCTAATATCCTAGTATGTTCACTTGTAATACCTTTTGATAAATCAAAGTAATCTCCTTCAATAGAGAAATTTACTATATGAGCATTAGGTAATTTACAGATAGTCTGATTTTGTTTTGCATAGCCATAAGCACTTTCTCCATATGTAATTGGAGATGATTCATAAAATCCATTTACATATGTACCCATATTATCTACATACTCATTATTAAAACCAGACTCTTCAATATTCCCCCTAAGTCCTAAATGTCCATTAGCTAGTGTAAACAACGTTTCATTGGATTTTATTGTATCCTTATTAAACCCTTGCTCTATAAGCTGGTCCTTAGTATTAAATATTAAACTCATAATAACACTCCTTTCTTAAAATGAATTATGCATGAGTTTCCATATCATTAAATAAAATTTCTCCATCTGTTTCTATTACTTTTTTATACCAAAAAGCACTTTGTTTTTTAGTTCTTTTAAATGAGCCTCTTCCATAGTCATCAGAATCAACATGAATTATACCATATCGTTTTGTCATCTTTCCTTCACTTACACTTGTTACATCTATACATCCCCACATAAGATATCCTATAAGCTCTATCCCATCTTCATTTACTCCAAGAATCATATTTTTAATATGTTCTTTCATATAATCTATACGATAATCATCAATTATTTTTCCATCTTCATTTACAATATCTTGAGTACCCAGTCCATTTTCTACTATAAATAAAGGTAACTGATACCTTTCATATAACTGATTCATAGTTATTCTTAATCCTACAGGGTCGTTTTGCCATACACTATTTGATTTTGGAAGATATGGATTTTTTATGGTTTCTGGTCCATTTGTCTTTGATTTTTCTAAACCTTCAGCTCTAGCTGAACTACAAGCACTAGAATAATAGCTAAAAGATACAAAATCTACAGTATTATCCTTAAGTGTTGGTAAATCTTCCTCTTTTATTATTAATTTTATTTTATTTGATTTTAAATAATGATTCATAAAGTTTGGATATACACCCCTAACTTGAACATCAGAAAAAAACAAATTATGCCTTTCATGCTCTAAAGCTGCAAATACATCTTCTGGTTTACATGTATATGGATATGTTTTTCCAGCAGCTAACATACACCCAAACTTAAATTCTTTATTTATACACCTTCCTATTTCTATAGTTTTTGCATTAGCTAATAATTGATGGTGTGCTGCTTGATATTTTTTCTGAAGTTGATTTTCATCAGCTATAAAAGTTAATCCAGCACCTATATATGGAATATGCATTATCATATTCATTTCGTTAAAAGGAATCCAGTATTTGACATCATCTTTATATCTTTTCATCAAAATTTCAGCATATTTTACATATAAATTAACCACTCTTCTATCAGCCCACCCCGAATATTTTTCAACTAGAGAATAAGGTATATCAAAGTGGCTTATCGTTATTAATGGTTCTATATTATATTTTTTTAATTCTTTTATTATATTATCATAAAGTTGTAGTCCCTTTTCATTTGGTTCACTTTCTTCTCCTGTTGGGAATATTCTTGACCAAGATATAGAAAATCTAAAACATTTAAAACCTATTTCTGCTAACATTGCTATATCTTCTTTGTAATTTTCACAAAATTTAATCCCTATATGACTTGGATAGTATTGATTATTTTCATTTAAAATATTATCCTCATCTAAACATACATCTTTTAATCTCTTATCATTTAATGGGAGTTTATCAAATTGAGATAAACCTTTTCCTTCACCTAAATAAAATCCTTCACTTTGATTAGCTGAAATTGCCCCTCCCCATAAAAAATCTTTATCTAATTTCATACATCTACCTCTTTCACAGTATAAAGTTTTATAATTTCTATCTCATATCTAGTTATAAATTTTTTTCATAACTATACCTTTTGAATAATTCAATTTAAAAATCCAATTATACTTTTTACTCATTATAATTAATATTGTCTATTTTCAATACTTTCATATTAAATATCAATATTAAATATCTATGTATATAATTATATATATATCAAATACATTTTTATATCCTCATTATTGTTATCTTATTCTCATATATTGCTGTATATTTATATATAAAAGAAAGTGCCTCATGAACTAAGTTCATTTTGAGACACCCGCTTTTTTCTTCAAACTGTTATATCTTTTTTTAAATTCTAATGGAGAGACTCCAATTTTTTCTTTAAATACTCTGTAAAAAGTTTTTGTACTTCCAAAACCAACTTCTTCAACCAAATCTACAATGGATATATTGTTATTAAGTAATATCCACTTTGCTTTTTCTAATCTGTATTCATTTAAAAAGGTTATAAATGTTTTTCCTGTATTTTTCTTAAAAAATTTAGTAAAATAATATACACTAAATCCTACTTCATAAGATACATCTTCTAATTTTATAGGTTGTTTATAATTTTTTTCTACATACTTGAATATATCGTTTAATCGCTCTAGTATCTCTTTAGAGTTTATTTCATATTCTACTGTATTTTCTTCAATTTCTCTAGGAATCTGTCTATATAATATAGGAATTAAATTATACATTTTACCTTTTATTGCATAACTATATCCTTCTATTTTATATAGGTCTTCATTGTATATATCTATCAATATATCGAAAACTGACTTTCTTATTTTTGCTGACCAATCTCTACTACATTTTTTTATACTACTAAATAAATTAATTAAGCTTTCTTTTTCTTCATTTAATAAAATTAAATCATTAAAAAAAGATATGTCAAATTGAAATACTAATCTTTCACTTCCTGGTGATGGCAGTATATAATGAATATCTCCTCCTTTTATTATCACTATCTCGCCTTTTTTTAGTTGCATAGGCTTATCATTTATAAATAGATTTACTACACCTTCTGTTATAAGTAATATTTCTATTTCCTTATGCCAGTGTGGTGTTGTTAATACTTCTCCTTCATTTGATAGACTACGAAAAGGAAATTCGTATATTAATTTAGGCATTTCTAAATATATTGCCATAGATATCTTCCCCTTTCTAGTGTCTAAAAATTAATCTATACTATCTAAAAGAATACACACCTTATTTTAAAAACCTCAAATTTATAATTTATACAATACCTACACTTCATAAAATATATCTAATATTTCTTTTTTTGTATGTGCATTTAAAAGTCTTTCACTTATATCTTTACCACCTAAAATGTAAGCTATTTTAGATATTAATATCATATCTTCATTGCCTCCAGATTGTGGCATAGCAAACATAATTACTACCTTTACAGGTAAGCCATCTATACTTGGCCAATCTACACCTTTTTTAGATTTACCTATTACTACGGATGCTTTCTTTACATATTTTGTTTTTCCATGTGGCATGGCCATTTGATAACCTATACTAGTAGAACCTATTTTCTCTCTACGCTTTAGTGCCTTTATAAACTTACTTTTTAAAGTTATACTTCCTGTATCGTATAATTTATCTACTAATTCTTGTATTATGCCTTCTTTTGTAGTTGATTTTAAATCTAAAATAACACTTTCTTCGCTTAATATTTCTCTAATTTCCATTTATTTTCTCCAGTACATTATTGTCAAATAATATTTTAATATCCTCTTTTCTTTTACAATCTATTATATAGTTTATATAGTTCTTTTGACTATACAGATTTGATATTTCCATTAAAATATTCTTTAAAAAACTCTGATTACTAGTTTCTAAATAAATATCAAGCGTTCCATTAACATTATTGATATTCATTATCCCCTTATTTAATTTACTTTGATTATGTATATATATATTTAAATCTTTTCCTAATGAAATAGACTTATATTTACTACCTAAATTCACACCTATTAAACTTTCCATCTGCATTACATCAAAATTAAAATATATATTATCTTTTAAATACATTCCTAATAAGTTTGTATCTAAGGTCATACTTTTCTTAAATTTAGAAAGTAAAGCATTTTTTATATTATTAATATCACTTTCCATTAATAGTACTGATACAACTATATGTAATTTGTCTTTCAAGTCTAAATTTACAGTAGATATTACAAAGTCTACATCATCTAAATTTCGCTTACTCAACTGATGCATAGGAATTATATCAACTATAGTCCATTCAGGAAATTCTCTTTTTAATCTAGCTGCAAGGAGCTGAGATGTTCCATATCCTGTATGGCAAACTACTATTGCTCTTTTACTACTCATATTTCTTTCTATTGCTGCTTGAAAATATGTAGCAAGATACGAAACTTCATCTATACTAATATTCTTCAGACTATCATACTCTGGCATAATATTTATAGTCATCATACATAATCCCAGCACATCTGAAAATCGCTCTTGTATCTCTCCTAATAATGGGTTTTTTATTTGAATATCATATCTTAATCTGTTTAACATAGGCCTTACATGAGATGCTAGACTTCTTTGTAGTAAATCATCATTTTTGAGATTTATATTTAAAAATTGTGACATATTCTCTATCATTATAGATGATACCTTTTCACTTTCACTTAATATATCTGATTCATCATTGTAACTACTACTACTTTCGCCACTAAATCCCGATGATACTAAAAAAATATATATGTACATAATTTCATCTTTCGTTATTTTTACTCTGTATCTATTTTCTATTTTACCTATAAGTGTAGTGACATTTTGATATACTAACTCGTCCAAATTATCTACAGAAACTTCTCTTTCTTCCTGAGACTCTATTTGATTACCTTCTTCGATTCTCTTTAAACATATAAGTATATGGGTAATTAAATTTATATAGTAGGGTTGACTTATAGTGTATCCTAAATTATGTTCTAACTCTGTAATTATAGTTTCTACAAATATAATAGAATCAATATCAAATAAATTCATCAACGCACTAAACGTAGCAGAATCTAATCTTGTTAACTCAGATATATCATGCTGTTCATAATTTTCATCTAATAAATCATCCATCATTTTAGCAATCGATTTCCTTATATCTACTTCTTTACCTATAATCTTAGTTCCTTCTAAAGTCTTATTAAGTTTTAAATTGTATTCTTTTATCCATGCCTCTATATATTTAAAATCATTTACTATAGAAGTTTTACTTACATAATATTTATCTGCTAATTGATTTATTGAAGTTATATTACTTGAATTTAGTAATAGATACTTTAAAATTTCCATTCTTCTTTGCTCTACTGATAAAGATTTATTTTCCTTCGATTGTATATTTAAACTGTTAATTAAGTCTATGTTCTTCTTTGCTAAATCTTCTATTAATATTCCATAGCCCCTTTTTATATCAATTTTTATATTAAAAGTTTCTAAATATTTCTCAATCATCTTCAAATCTTTTTGTAAAGTTTTATCGGATACATTTAATTTATCTTTAAAGTATTTTATAGGTCTATACTTATTTTCGTTTAATCTGAACCTCCCATGACTAAAGTCACAGGGTTC
>NZ_JAGWCX010000083.1:0-15697 GCF_020657775.1 Clostridioides sp. ZZV14-6345
CCTGTACTTCCTGTTGCTCCCGTTGGTCCTATCTCTCCGGTTAAACCTGTTGCTCCCGTTGCCCCTGTACTCCCTGTTGGACCCGTTGGTCCTATTTCTCCTGTTGCCCCTGTACTTCCTGTTGCTCCCATTGGGCCTATCTCTCCAGTTGGACCTGTTGCTCCTGTTGAACCTTTCTCTCCTCTTGGACCTGTATTTCCAGTTGGACCTGTTGGGCCTGTAATTCTAATTGGAGGACACCCACATTTAGGATAACAATTCTCTTTATTTCTATCTTCAAATGTTACAAGTATATATGGTTTGTTATAACCTCTACTAGATGTAAATTCAAGAATCTGATAAGGATAATTTAAAGATAAAGCTAACCCATGATTAGGATACTTCCCTACTGCCCATGCTTTTACAACACCTGTAATATTTAAACAGATATAATTAGATGTATCACTTATACTAATTGGTAAATATCCACCTACATTTTCCATAGGCAATTTATCATTCCATGATATAATTCTAGAATTATAATATTCACTTATTCTTTTCACTTCAATATCTACTTTTTCATTAAAAATGCAATTCTTATTTGAATTAATATGAATAAATAACTCTGCCTTTAATATATTTTTGTCTTTTAATATATCTGGTATTCTCACTTTAAAAAAAGTAATTAGCTTTTCTTCTACAAAAGTATTTAAACATTTGGTTCCTATCAAGCAATATTCTAAAAGGCTAAAGTTTTTATCTGGATATTTTTTTGATACAAAAGTATCATCATTTAAATAAAGTATAATATTTCTCATTTATAATCCCTCCATTTTGGGTCTATATTATACTATGTTAAAATACATACTTAGTTACATCAGAACTATAAATATACTGTCTTAAATTTTTATATAATAATACTAATTTATACAAAAAAAGAACATACTATTAGAAAATTCTAATAGTATGTTCTCTTTCATTATTATATATTACACTTTAAATTATTCCTTGACTGGCCTAGCTGGTGTAAACTAAACCAGTCTCTCTCAAATATTAAGCACTTTTTTCTTCTTATGTTTTTTAGGATTTATTGTCTCTATTATTGTAAACCAAAGTTATGAAATTGTAAATAGAAGATATTACCATAACAATGTTTTTTTGTAAATAAAAATTACAAAAAAACTTGTTTTTCTTAATTAAAGTAAATAAAATAAATTCAAAAAATACTGAAATAAGTGTTTTCCACATATCTTATCTATTTATTTAATATATTATTATATCAAAACTTAAATATAAACAATCATAGTAAAATTTTTTTAATCAAACTTTATTTTTCAATTAAAATTCTATAATATATAATTTTCCCTCATGCAAAACAAATAAAAAAGTGAAATGTATTTGTCTAAAGACATAACAACATTTCACTTTATCTTCATTAAACAACATATATTTTTAACTTTTATTTATAACTTAACCTAGTTTTATATATGTTTTAGTTTTTTTCTACATCTGAGTAGTCTATTCCAAAAGTTTCTACAGTAACAGATTTCATAATTTGTGGAGTCTGTGGCTTATCAGCTGCGTCCGTTCTAACTGATGCTATTTCATCAACTGTATCCATACCTTCTATTACTCTACCAAAACCTGCATATTGACCATCTAAATGTGGTGAATTTTTATGCATTATGAAAAATTGAGAACCGGCTGAATTAGGTGCCATAGTTCTAGCCATTGATATAACTCCTCTTTCGTGTTTTAGATTGTTAGTAAATCCATTACCACTAAATTCACCTTTTATAGAGTGACCTGGCCCCCCCATTCCTGTACCATTTGGGCATCCTCCTTGTATCATAAATCCTGATATTACTCTATGAAAGATTATTCCATTATAATATCCTTCATTTACTAATGATACAAAGTTTTTAACTGTATTTGGTGCTATATTTGGATATAACTCAATTTTAATTTCTTTTCCATTTTCCATTTCTATAGTTACTATAGGATTGTTATTTTCCATAATTTATTACCTTCCTTTTCATTAGTTAAATTACATAATTACATTTATTATATTATACTCTAATTTAAAGTCTATCAAGTATATTTTTTCCTATTTCATATCCTTCATGATAAATAGTTTTACAAAATTCATCATCAAAATTAAGGGTATCTTTAGGTGCAAACTGAGTATTAGGTCTAACCACGATGATTCTATTTTCATCATATATTTTTTTGATATCGTCTGGTAACTCATAATTATATTTTGTGGATATTAAAATAATTTTATCCACATTATCCCCAATTAGTGGTTCAATTAATGCACTCCTAATTAGACCTCCATCTAATTTGAAACCATCATAAATTCCTTCTTGCACATCATTCACAAATTGTTCTTTAAAACTAAGGGTAGCATTTGGATTTGATGGTAACAACCCACTGTATGAAATACTTGCAATTGCTTCATTACGAGATATTTTTGATACATCAACAATCTTTTCTGATACTACCTTATTATCAACTTCAACATAATTAACATAAAAGTTCATTTCTTCAACTTTACTATCATCTAGTTCCCTTAAATTGTCTATAGCAGGAGAATTATCCACAGTATTATTTACTATTTTCACATTTCCATTCTGGATATCTTTTATATTTGTCCACATTTTCTCCAAGTTATCAACATTGCCTGTGTATAAATAATATCCATTTATTGCTCCTATTGATGTCCCCGAAATCGAATAAAATTTATTTATTCCTCCATCATACAAGGCTTTAACTACTCCTGCTTGATAAGCCCCTTTTGCTCCTCCACCTTCTAAGCATAATCCTAATTTCATAGTCTCATCTCCAAATTGTTTATCTTATATTTATATTTCAAAAAACTTACTGAATGTTTTATATATACTATAATGGTCCTCAACATTTCCTAATTCTCTTATAGAGTGCATTGCTAAAATTGGACTTCCCACATCCACAGATGGTATATCTATGTGAGTAGAGGATATTGGACCTATAGTACTTCCACCTCTTTCATCTGACCTATTAACAAATTCTTGATACTCAACATTAGCTTCTTTACATATATTTTTATAAACAGCTATAGAATATCCATCACTAGTGTATGCCTGACTAGCATTTATCTTTATAACTGGACCTTTTCCCATAACTGGTTTATTAGTTGGGTCGTGTTTTTCTGGAACGTTTGGATGGATGGCATGAGCTAAATCCGAAGATATCATAAAAGATGAATAAATAGACTCAAAGAATCCCTCTCTATCCTTACTCATTGATAGACAGATTCTCTCTAATATATTTAACAACATGTTTGAATCTGCACCTTGTTTAGTAGAACTACCAACTTCTTCATTATCAAATACAGCTATTACATTTACACCATTTTGCCCTTTAGTATTAACAAGAGCATTCAAACTAGCATGTACCATTGCAAGATTATCTTGTCTTCCAATAGATATAAATTCATCATTAGCCCCTATTAAACTTCCTTTTTCAAATTCATATAAAAATAAATCAAAATCTATAATATCTTCCACATTTACATCTAAATTAGATGCTATTTGTTTTAAAAGAAAATTATCTTTTTCTAATGTATCATTTAACAGGCCAACTAAAGGCAACATATCTTTCTGTTTGTTATATGAATGACTATCATTTATACTTCTATTTAAATGTATTGCTAAATTCGGTATTATACAAATTGGCTTTTTAAAATCTATAAGTCTTTCGTTTGGTTTTAATATAGTATCACCTTTTAAAACTACTCTACCAGCTATTCCAAGAGGTCTATCCAGCCATGTACTCAATATTGCTCCTCCATAACACTCTGTATTCAACTTCAAATAAGATTTTTCAGCTTCTATTTCTGCGTTTGGTTTAATACTAAATGTAGGAGAATCTGAATGAGAACCTATTATTCTAAACCCATCTCTTTCTATATTTTCTGAATTTACTACAAAGGCTACCATGGCAGATAAATTTTTAGTAACATAATATTTTCCACCAACTTTTAGATTCCATCTCTGATTCAAAACCAATTCTTCAAATCCATTTTTATCTAAAATTTCCTTAGCACTATCAACTGCATGAAAAGATGATGGACTATCATATATGAAGTCTATCAGGTTTTTAGCAAAGTTTATACTATCCATTCCTCGTTTACCTCCATTATAAAATATTTAGTGTTGTATATTCTTTATTTATTTTTTTAATTCCCTGTTGGTCAAAAGCTATAGTAACATCTGTACCAATTATAGAAACTACTGTCCCAACCCCAAACTTAGGATGATGTACTTTAGAACCAAGTTTTATATCATCTGGATTAGTTTCTTTATTAGAATCTTTTATTGTAGCATTAACTTTATCTGCAACCTTAGATTTACTTATAGTATTCATATACTTTTTAGTATATTTATCTAACATATTATAATTTGCTTTAGAATAACTCAACTCTTTTTTTACTTTGTACAATCGTTCTATACATTCTTCTGGCAATTCCTCCATAAATCTTGAAGCTATTGCAACATTTGTTTTACCATATAATGTTCTCTTCTCCGTCAATGACATATATAGTTCTTCTTTAGCTCTAGTTATACCAACATAACAAAGTCTTCTCTCTTCTTCTATTTGTGAATCACTCATAGATTTTATAGCTCTTGATATAGGGAATAATCCTTCTTCCATACCTGTTAAGAACACAACAGGGAATTCTAGCCCTTTAGATGTATGAATTGTCATAAGCGAAACCCTATCATTATCTTCTTCATCATTTGATTCAGATGTAAGTGCTATACTAGTTAAGAATGTTTCTAAATCTTTATTTTCATAAGTATCATCACTACTACTTTCAAACTCTAGTGCTATAGAAATAAATTCTCTTAAATTATCAATTCTATCTTGAGCTTCCTCACCTTTACCAGTCAAATCTTTTTCATTTTTGTTTCTTATCTCTACAAGTTCATCCATATATCCTGTGGTATCCAAAACTTTTTCTATTAACTTACTAACAGGATAAACTTCTTTTATAGTTCTAAGAGTACCTATAATATCAACAAATCCACTTATACTTGCTCTTGCCTTAGTAGATATGTCTGAATTTGTTTCTATGTCAATTAATACTGAATATATACTCTCTTGTTTTAAATTAGCTCTGTCTTCAATTTTTTCTATAGTTCTAAGCCCTATACCTCTTCTAGGAACATTTATAATTCTTTTTATAGATATATCATCCTGAGGGTTTTGAATAACTCTTAAATACGCCAATAAATCCTTTATTTCTTTTCTCTCATAGAATTTCGTACCACCATATATATTGTATGGAATTTGACTTCTATTTAAAGCATCTTCTACAGGTCTTGCTTGTGCATTTGCTCTATAAAGTACTGCAAAATCCTTATAAGGTCTATTCTCTTTTCTAGCTATTTGTGCAATTGAGTCAGCAATGAAATCAGCCTCCTCTATTTCGCTACCAGTTAATTGTATCTTTATAAGCTCTCCTTCTTTTTTTTCACTCCAAAGCTTTTTTCTTTTTCTTTCTATATTATTAGATATGACTTTATTGGCTGCATCCAATATAACTTGTGTAGACCTATAATTTTGTTCCAACTTTACAACATGTACATTATCATAATCTTTTTCAAATTCAAGTATATTTCTTATATCTGCGCCTCTCCATCCATAAATACTTTGGTCATCATCTCCAACAACACAAATATTTTGATGTTCTCTCGCTAATAATTTTATCAATTCATATTGAGCTTTACTTGTATCTTGGTACTCATCTACCATTATGTATCTAAACCTACTTCTGTAATACGCTAATACTTCATCATTAGCTTTGAAAAGTTCTACCGTTTTAAGTATTAAATCATCAAAATCAAGTGCACTATTTCTTTTTAGACGGTCTTGATATAGAGCATAAATATCTGCAATCTTAACCATTCTATTATCTGCCATGTTGATATCTTTAAACTGTTTTGGAGTATAAAGCTTATCTTTTGCTCCTGAAATGGCGCTTATAACTGCTTTTGGTTCAAATACCTTATCACTTAAATTTAATTCTTTAAGACAGTCTTTAACCAATGTAACTTGGTCTGCAGAATCATAAATTACAAAACTCCTATTGTAACCAATCTTATTTATATCTTTTCTGAGTATACGAACACAACAAGAATGGAATGTACTTATCCACATATCCTTAGTTTCAGGACCTATGTTTTGCTCAACTCTCTCTCTCATTTCATTTGCAGCTTTATTTGTAAATGTTATAGCTAATATATTTGGTGCTTGTACACCTTTATCTTCTATAAGGTATGCTATTCTTGTTGTTAATACCTTAGTTTTACCTGAACCAGCACCAGCCAGTATAAGTACTGGACCTTCAGTTTTTTCTACTGCTTCTCTTTGAGCAGGATTTAATGTATCTAAATTCATATTTCTCCTCCTGTTAACAGCCATAAATATATTTTAATCTAAAATATGAATTACTTCAAATTATAATTATGTATTATATTAATAGATTATTTCCAATATATTACAATTAAATAACACTTTTCCATACAATTTATTTTATTACTCAAAAAAATAACCTTATGATTTGGGGAATCATAAGGCACCTTTAAGGGGTCTAGGTTAAGGGTTATTATATATAAATCTATTTTTTAAAAATAGGTTTAGGGCTTAATTATATGTTTGTATTAAGTTCTCTTTCTTTCCAATACTTATACAAATCTTCTTCTTTCTTAAATAAAGGTAAATTCATATTTTTATGTACTTTTACCAACCATGGGGATTCTAAGCCAGCTTGTATTATATTATTTTCATTTATAAATACATCTTCTGCCTTTCCTTCATCAATCAAAATCCCTTTATCCAATACATATATGTAATCACATATTTCATACATTAAATTCATATCATGACTGGATATTACTATTTTTATATTATTTTTATTTAATCCCTTTATTATATCTACGATAGACCTAGTACTTACTGGGTCTAGACCAGCTGTAGGCTCATCAAGTAATACAATTTCATTTTCCATTGCTATAACTGATGCTATTGCTACCCTTTTTTTCTGACCATAACTAAGAAAATGTACTGGTCTGTCTATAAAATCTATTCCATTAACAGCTACTAGAGCTTTGCTTATTCTCTCTTTAATTGTTTTTTCATCCATACCAATGTTTCTCATTGCGAATGCTATATCATCATATACTTTTGAATAAAAAATTTGTTTTTCTGGGTCTTGAAACACAATACCTACATTTTTTCTAAGATTGTATAAACTTTTTTTATCATACTTTAACTTTTCTTCTTTAAAAAGAATTTCTCCAGATGTAGGTTTTAATATCCCCATTAAGTTCATAAATAATGTTGATTTTCCTGAACCATTTGAACCTATTATACCTATAACATTTCCCTTTGAAAAATCCATATTAATGTTCAATAATGCATTGGCATTTTTTTCATATTGATACGTTAAATTATTTACTTTAAACATCATTATCCCCTACTATGTGAAATTTACCATCATACAATTTTATGTCTAATGATATACACATATCATCATACCTTGTCATAAGTCTTTTGTACAGCATACTTCCAAGAATTCCTAAGGATTTATATGAAGTTTTTAAATTTATATACCCAAATCTTAACTCTTGTGACTTGTATATTTCTGAAAATTCTTCTAAAAATATGAATATAAACCTATATATTAACATTGATAACTCAACAAAAGTATCAGGTAAATGCAACTTTTTAAAGAAGAATATTAATTGATTAAAAGGAGTTGTAAGTATACAAAAATACACACAAGTCAAACAAGACATAGCTCTAAACAACACATGAATAGACATATCAATAGATGCCTTTGATATTCCTACATTGAAACTAAAAAACTTAAAACTATATAATAAGTCTGCTTTATTAAAAGATATATTTACAAGAGTTATTCCTATGCTAAGAAATAAAAAGTACATTGGTATTCTAAGTAATTTTAAATAGTTTTTTAAATCTATTCCAGCCACACAAACAACTAGAATACTCATTAAAATCATAATTCCACTTAAAATAAATATATTTTGTATTACCATAGAAGCAATCAAAAATATTACTCCTATGGCTACTTTTTTGTTTGGATTTACTTTACTTAATCTATTTGTATATGCATATTTATCAATTATAAGCATGATTAACTTCTCTTTCCTTTTTGAAGACCTAATATGTATCCTATTACACCAGCACCTAAAGCTGCTTGTGCAGAGAATAATAAGCTTTCTATTTCTCCACTTGGTGGCTCATAAGGACTGCTAAACCACGGTTTGTAATTTGGATTTATCTTAGTAATTTCACTTTCAGCTTGACCATCTGCTCCTCCATATTCAGCACCTGAGTTAACAAGTAATGGAAATATAATAAGAGCCACTACTAATAAAAGTAATAATATGTTAGTTTTTGTTTTTGTTTTAGCACTCATTAACTTTAACTCCTTTATCATTATTTTCTAGTATGCTTTTTTCTCCATTTTCTGTAATTAAATTATATACAATTACAGTAAGTATACCTTCTGCTATTGCTATTGGTATTTGAGTCATAAAGAAAATTCCTAAAAACTTAATTGCAGAAGCCATAACTCCACCTGATGGGTCTGGGAAAGCCAGTGCTAATTGTATTGAAGTTATTGTATATGTGGCCAAATCTCCTATTGCTGCTGCAAGAAATACTGGCATAGCATTATTTCCATCTTTTTTCTTTAACACCTTAAATATTAAGAACGATATAATTGGCCCTATAATAGCCATTGAAAAAGCATTCGCTCCTAAAGTAGTTATTCCTCCATGTGCTAATAGTAATGCTTGGAATATTAAAACTATAGTTCCAAGAACAAACATTACACTTGGTCCAAACATTATCGCTCCAAGACCGACTCCAGTAGGATGTGAGCAACTTCCTGTTACTGAAGGTATTTTTAGTGCTGATAATACAAATACAAATGCTCCACATAGAGCTAATAATACTTTCTTTTTAGGGTCTTGTTTTACTATTTTTCCAATTGATTTTAGTCCTACTAAAAAAAATGGTATAAATATAACTCCCCATGCTATAGACCATTTTACTGGTAAGTAACCTTCCATTATGTGCATTGCATTTGATGTAACTGGAGTCAAAATAATTAACATAAGTGCTGCTATAATCCCCAATTTGATATTTTGTTTCATCTTAGTATCCCCTCTCTCCCTTTCCAATAATTAAAATATAAATAATAAAATGTCTGATTTATTTAATAAAATAAAAAAGCCTAACACGATGGTTAGGCTTCTAATTTTCCACAATCCAAATACAAACACATAAAATAAATATATCTGTATAATTATTATAAGAAACTTTCTCCATCCCCGAAGAAATTACTTTAATATTTTAGGCAGGTCTCCTGACTTAGCTTCTTCCTACTCCTCTTCCTTCCCATGAGATATAAAAATCCATCATCATAGTGGCTAACAAAAGTTTCGTCTGCATCACAGTAGCGGGGGCTGTAAAGGAATTCAACCTTTTTCCCTATTAATCTTGCTTGAAGAACCTATAATATTATATATTTAATTTTTAACTTATTCTTAAATCATTTTCTATATAAATCATTGTATACCTTTTCTGTGAAAATTTCTACATTTTTTACAGATTTTATTCATTTTTATATTTTTATGTATATAAATTCTTTTTTGTAAGTTTATTAATTTCTAATTATCTTCTTTAAATACATTGAAACCACATCAGAAAATCTAGTTATATCTCTCGAATATATGAAATCATTTCCATATATTAATCTTTCAGCTTCAAGCTCTGATTCTTTACCTGTAAATACTCCTAATACCAATATATTTTGTTTTCTAGCCTTTCTTACTTCATTGGCTGTGTCTCTCAAACCAACTATCCCTCTATAAGCTTTTTCTCCTCTTAAGGTTCTCTCACTATTTTTTCCTATCTTTACATCATTTGGTCTTCCATCACTAAGAACTATCAAAATTTTATTTTCTTCATCTCTATTTATTAGACCACTACATATAGATTTTATAGCCAAACCATCTCTATTATTACCAGCACAAAAATACTCAAATATATTTTCACTATTTTTTATCCCATCATCATAATCTTTAAATCTTTTTAATATTGTATAATCTAAAAAACTAGAAAATCCCATAACTCTATTTGGTATTCCAACTTCTGTTAGAGCATTTGCAATTATGTAAGCTTGAATTGCCACATTTCCTTGATTTCTACTTTGAGAGCCACTTGCATCCAATAATATATCAATAACATATTTACCTTTTTCATTTTCTATATCTTTATAAAATATTTTATTATTATTACTTCTACCCACTTTCCAAGCTCTATTTGCTAAGATAGTACCACAATCAGAGTATACTCTTGTTTTAGCATTTTCTTCTATTAAAATTCTAGCAAGACTTTCTTTTAATCTCTTTATCTGTTGTCTATACATTCTAGCATGTTCTCTAAATTTTCCTAAATTATTTTCCTTTTGTCTTGTTACATATTTTAGTTGAAATACATTATTACATTCACTTCTAAGAACTCCATCTGTAAAGTGTATTCTACAACCTTCATGAACGTTTCTACAGTTTTGTGTTTCAATCTTTTTAATTTCACATTTACTTAAATAAGTTTTTCCATAATAATGTTCTATTTTTGAATATATTTTATTTGCAGTATCTTCATCAACATATATAACTCTATCTGCCGAATTATTAGATTGAGAATTATCAAAATCTCCTATTCCTTCTACAAGCATGGACGAAGATATTGAGTCTATATCACTTTCAATAATATTTTCTTCTTCATCACTATAAAGTTCTTCATACATAAAATCAGCAAATGTATCAAAGTTTACTTCAACATCTTTTACATTATTTTCATCATATGTAGAATTGCTTTCTTCTCCATTTAATATATATTCAAAATAAGTTAAATATATAACATCTAATGCTTTTAAAATCTCCATAATATCTTGATTCGTATCTATATTTCTTATATCATTAACTATCCTTCTAGTCATACTGTCTAATGCTGGATGTTTGCCCATGCTATAAAGTATAAACGCATATTTAATTTTATCCATAATATTGTCATTATGTATTTTGGTAAAACGTGAAACAATATCTTTATAAGCATTTTTTCTTATATCTTCTATCCCTGGTCTATCTTTAATGGCCTTTTCTTCAACTATTGTATTTAATATAACTTGAATTAGACCCAATATAATATCTTTGTTGTACCCTTTTCGTATTCTATTTGTAAGATATTTTTTAACTATATCCCAATCAACATACTTTCTTCTAGCACCTGCAACTATTGCAAAATACAGACCTATTTCCTTTGAAGAATAATCTTTTTCTGATATATCTATATTTTCATTGTAGTCTCCAGCTATTGTCCAAGATAAGTTATTGGCTCTATTTTCAAATTCATAATCATCATATATCCATTTCATAATTTCACCTATATTAAATATGACTTATTGGAAACACATCTGTACTCTCCCATTTACTAGGTATTCTAGTTTTAATTACATCTCCAACCATTTCTTTCTCGTATATATCAAAAGTCTTTCCTGTAAGCCCCATATTAATTGCAAGAGTTGGTTTCAATCCTCTCCTTATAGTCTTAAGAGATGCCATAAGTCCACGTAAATCAATAGCTTTACTAGATATCTCACCATTTTGAGATTTTAATTGTAAGTCTAAAAATATCCCTGCAAAATGAATTAATTTCTCTTCATCTGCATCCGAAAATTCATTTTTTAAAATCATCATTAGCTTATCTTCTTCTATAGGAGGAATGTCTATTACCATAAATCTAGATACTAGGGCTTCATTAAGTTCCTTTGTCCCTGCATATTCATAGTTCATAGTCCCAATAAATCTTGTTGCTGGATGTAGATTGACTCTCTCATATCCAGGTACATCAATTATTCTTCTATAATCTAAAGCTGAATGTACTACAACTATAGCATCATTTTTTGCCATGTTAATTTCATCAAATACCCCAAAACCTCCATTAATAGCACATTCATAAACTGAACCTCTTCTAAGTTTAACTTCATTGTCTATAAATGTATCTGTACCTATAAGTGTTGAACTATCTGTATTTATATGAAATGATGTATTCCACTGAGGTCTATTAAATATCTCACCCAAATTATCCGCAAGTAAGTTTTTTCCTGTTGCCTTTGGTCCTGATAATAATATATTTTCTTCTTCTAAAAAAGCTGCTATACACATAGATAATATGTCTTTTCCATAAAAATAAGTTTTAGACTTTGTTACTCTATATTCTAAATCTTTTTCTAATCCATAATAATTTCTAAAATACATTATATCTTCAATAAGCTTTTCATCTACCCCTTGTACTCTTAGATTATCTATTATATCCATATTCTTACCCCTTTTATATAAATAGTATTTGTTTTATTACTTAACACCATTTTAGCATAAAAGGATATAAGCTAAAATTGATTTTATAAATTAATGACAGCTCTTCCTCTCTTTTAAAGAAAAAACTATCTATATGTATCTCTTATGTATTATTTTTGTTAAATAGTTGAAAATTATCAGATTACAACTCGTTACAAGATTTATAAGTTGAGCCTTGTGAATGTATTTGATTACTGTATATTGTTTTAGTTTTGTATTTATTATCTTGACAATATTTATTTATATGTCTATACTGTACTTATCGAACCAGTACACCAAGTACGCAAAATATAGTAACAGGAGGATTAAATGGAAATAATCATTAGCAACAGTAGTGATAAACCTATATATGAACAAATATGTTTACAGATTAAAAGCTTTATAATGGATGGAAAACTATCTGCTGGCGAAATGCTACCATCTATGAGAGCTTTGGCAAAAGACTTACATATAAGTGTAATTACTGTTCAACGCGCATATGAGGATTTAACTCGTGATGGATTTATTGAAACTGTATCTGGAAAAGGTAGTTTTGTAGCTAGCCAAAACAAAGAGTTTATTCAAGAAGAACAATTGCGAATAGCAGAAGAATTGTTACAAAAAGTCGCCGAGATTGGTAGAACACATGGTATAGCTTATGAGCAGATGACTAATATTTTAAAATTATTTTATGAAAATTAAGGAGATATAAAACAATGGAGAAAAATAATGTTTTAGTTCACAATTTATGTAAAAGTTTTGGCGATTTTTCATTAAAAGATGTTTCATTTCAAGTTCCAAAGGGAAGAATTGTCGGTTTTATTGGTGAGAATGGAGCTGGAAAAAGTACCACAATTAACTTGATATTGAATGAATTAGAAAAAGATGATGGAAAAATTGAAATCTTTGGAGTAGAACATACCATATATTCAATTAAAAATGATATAGGGGTTGTCTTTGATGAGTGCAATTTCCATGATATTTTTACTGCAAAACATATTGCCAAAATACTTTCTGGTGTATATACATCATGGGATGATGAACTTTATAAGTATTATTTAAAAAAATTCAATCTTCCATTAGAAAAAACTATTGGTTCATTTTCTAAAGGAATGAAAATGAAATTATCCATTATATGTGCTATGGCTCATAAGCCAAAACTTCTAATCTTAGATGAAGCAACAACTGGTCTTGACCCTGTTAGTAGAGATGAAATCTTGGATTTATTCTTAGAGTTCATTCAAGATGAAGAAAACTCTATTCTCTTTTCATCTCATATCACATCAGATATACAAAAAATTGCAGATTATGTAGTATTAATTCATAAAGGAAAAATTATTTTTGAAGAACAAAAAGATAATTTAATATACAATTATGGAATTATTCGATGTGGAAAAGAAAAATTTAAAACTATCTCAAAAGATGATTATCTTATTTGCAGACAAACAAATGTAAGTATAGAATGTTTAGTCAAGGATAAAGAAGCTACAAGAAAAAAATATAAAAATATTGTTGTTGACAGTGCAACATTAGAAGATATTATGCTTTTCTATATTAAAGGAGGAATACTATGCGAGGATTAATCTACAAAGACTTATATCTCTTTTTAAAAAGTATTGATAAGAGACTTATTATAATTGCAATACCAGCTATTACTATTCTCATTATGAATATGGGAATATATGCTGGACTAATGACTTCAATTATGCTTTCTATTACAATAGGTATGCAGAATATTATAAGTTTCGCAAATGATGAAAATGTAAACTGGAGAAGATATCAATTGGCTCTACCTATTAGTGGATGCTCTATAGTGGCAAGCAAGTATATTTCTGTTATATGTACATTGGCTTTCAGTTTAGCAGGAAGTGTTGTATTTAGTTTGATAAGTAGTATTTTCTATGGAAGCTTTGAAATAAATCTTTTTGGATTATCTATTATTACAGCAATTATTTTGCCACTTGCTTGTACTGGTATTTGCCTACCTCTTACATATTGGTTCGGTTTTCGTTCAGCACAGACAATAGGAGTACTTTTCGTTGTTCCTATTTTCTATTTTATAAAATATTTCGAAGATGGTTTAGGATTTTCTGCTATTCCAGCTTCGACTCAATCCTATTTATTGATAGCTTGTATTATAACTATAGTCTTATTTATTGTTTCTTTTGCAATAAGTGTACTTGGATATTCACGAAAAAATAAACACATATAAAAATAAATCGTATAAGCAATTATATATTAGCTACTGCACATCACTTAATATGTTCTTTCACTATAAAATTAAAAATATTGACTACCCGTTTCATATTAAAAACCCCCGTTTTCATACAGAAATAAAAACGGGGATTTTGATTACTAGAAATTTTCTAAAACACTTGAATTTTGTAGTAACTGCAGAAGATGATACAAAACTTCACTATTTCTTATAATCTTATCCTGTGATGTTTTTTATGTATATACGACTTAATACCAAAGCCAATAAGAATTATAGATATTGGTATAATGAGAACTAGGAATTTATAATCATTATAATGTGACATTATTTTTACCCAACTCTCAGAAAAAATATATCCTATACTGATTAATGAAGTATTCCATATGGTGATTCCCACAATAGATGATATTACAAAAGTTATAATATTTTGACCTGCTATACCTGCTATAAAAGATATGTATGTTCTACATAGAGGAATTAATCTACATACGCAAACAGAAATAGAAGAATATTTGTTAAAATAATCTTGAGATGCAAATATTCCTTTTTTTGCCTTTGGACATATTTCTATTATTTTATTGATGATAGATTTACCTCCCCAATTTCCTACTGTATAACAAAATATTGAACCAAGTATACCTGCAATTATACTTAAAATTAAAATTGTCAAAAATCCAAAATGATTTCTTGCAGCAATTGCTCCACACAAGGGTAAAACAACTTCGCTAGGCAATGGAAAACAAGCATACTCAATCATAATTAATACAAATACAGAGATTAATCCATATTGTAAAATAAAACTATTAATTACAGACACTTACTTATCTATCTCCTTTCTTATTTAAAGGTTTTAAAGGTACATATCTATAAGGATTCTCACCCTATATTTAAAGAATCAATCTCTTTAAACTATTATATGTATTTACACAAAGCATTTATAACATACTTTAAAAATAGTACTTTAAAATAAGAAACTTAACAAATAAAAAAGATTACGTGGCTACGTCCTACTCTCCCAGGCAGT
>NZ_JAGWCX010000084.1:0-15582 GCF_020657775.1 Clostridioides sp. ZZV14-6345
CAGTTGCCAAAAAGATGTTTTCTTTTTGTTTTTTATGTAAGTTTTTTAGGGGGATAAGTGATATATGTTTAAAGATAAAATGGATAGATGTACACATATACTAACTGCTTATATTGGTAGTTCGTATGATTATTGCAATTTTATAGATACACAATTGGATGATTTTATACTAGAGTATGGAGAGAATGTAGTAGAAAACTGCTTACATCAAGTAATGGTCTTGGTAAGTAAATATAATTAGATGGATTTTATTTTCTAGAAAACCCTTTTAGTTTTATCTACTCTTAACAAAGTATTCTTAAATACTAAAATTAAATAACGCTAATCCTTCATATATCAACTATATAACACACTCATTTCTAACTATTATGTTATGCACATTTTCATTGTCTTTAATAAATATTTTAAGTAAAATTTTGAAACATAAAACTATTATATTTATTTCACTGTTTGTACTCAAATCTAAAAATGGATACATAGAATTACATTACGTACAAAAAATCTAAAATTTACAGAAAGCATATTCTTTAAAAAAAAAGCATATATCAAAACTTGATATATGACTATAATCTTATAATATAAGCCATTCCATTACAATATAAGATTGACATTTTCAACTAAATTAGTAAGGATTTAACTATCTTAATAACTAGCTAAATGCATAATTAATTTACTATAATTAAATATTACTTATAATAATTTTCTAATACACTAGTAGCCACTGATTTACCTTGAAAATTTTTCAACCAATTCTCATATGCTGAATTTTTCCACACACTACCATCACTAAATGTTACTTGTTTTACACATGATATGATATACTTTACATCGTGCTGACCAGTGGGTTGTTTCCATTTGTCAAACAATAGAGAAGCATCATTTTGATTCTTACCTGGGGCTATTGCATTTTTCTTTGCATATTCTTTCTCCATTTGCTGCCATTCTTTCAACCATCTTTCTACCCATGCCTTACCTTGTTGTTTTTCAAACATACTTATTATATCCTTTGGTGGTTGTTGTTGCATTTTTCTATAAACATGTGAATATGATTTCGGAGATACAGGAGATATACCTGCTACAATTCCATAGTCTACACCATCTGGACTAAATCCAACGCTTCCTACTTCTCCATTTGTTGCTACATTTCGAGCATCCCAATATAACTCAAGTGGTTTTCCATTTTTATCATACGCTAAACATGTAATTTCATAGTCCATAATTGCCTTTTTACTGACATTTGTCAAATTTATAACATTGCTAGGCCAATGATAAGTAGTATCATCATACTGCACTTTGCTATTATTTATAAATAGTGGAATATTTTCATTATAAACAATACCTTTGCTATTTGAAGTATCTAAGACTTTATGTGTGGTAGTGCTTTCTGTGTTTGCTAAGTATACACTTGTTCTTTCTGAATTGGTTGTATCAAGAGAAAATGTTGTAGTCGTTCCAGTAACCAATAACACAACAACTAAAAGAGGTAAACTAGATATTTTTTTATATTTCATACTTCTTCACCCTTTCTTTTATTAATTTGTACTAAAATAATTTTCAAAAAATATTAACATTTACATTAACATAATCTTCCAATAATTCTAGTAACTATATACTATCATAATAACAATCAAGTTTCAATACTATAACTGTACTTTTTCATTATACTAAATATTATTTTATTTTCATAAATTTAAAATAGAGTTTAAGTCATGTATATGAAATTAAACTAGAATATAAATTTTTTGTATTTATTAAAATTTATTAAATTAAAAATGACCAGATAATTAAATACTTATAGGCAAAACTATTCTAAAAGTATCTAAAAATCTAGCCAATTAATATCTCTTGATTGTATACTACAACTTCTCAATCTCTTCTATTAACTCATCAACTAACTTGTCACCATCAATCATTCTCACTATTTCACCTTTTTTAAATAAAAGCCCTTCACCTTTACCACCAGCAATACCTATATCAGCTTCTCTCGCCTCACCAGGTCCATTTACAGCACACCCCATGATTGCAACAGTAATATCTTTTTCCATACTACCAATCTTTTCTTCAACCTCATTTACGACACTAATTAAATCTATATTACATCTACCACATGTAGGACATGATATAACCTTAATCTCATCATTCAAAAGACCCAAACTTCTTAAAATTTGTTTGCCAACAACAACCTCTTCAACAGGGTCACCTGTTAAAGATATTCTAACAGTATCTCCAATTCCTTTAAGAAGAAGCGCCCCTACTCCTATAGAAGATTTTATTGTACCTTTATGGATACTTCCAGATTCCGTAATCCCAACATGAAGAGGATAATCAACTTTTTTCGATATTAATTCATATGCATCAACAGTTTTATAAATATCAGATGATTTTAGAGATATAACTATATTATGAAAATCTAAATCTTCAAGAATTTTAATATGTCCCATTGCACTTTCAACTAATGCTTCAGGAGTTGCAGAACCATACTTTTTCAAAAGTTCTTTTTCTAAAGAGCCACCATTAACTCCTATCCTAATTTTTAAATTTCTTTCTTTACATTTCTCAACTACAGCCTTAACTCTTTCTATATTTCCAATATTACCCGGATTTATCCTAATACCATCCACACCTTGTTCTATAGCTTCAAGAGCTAATTTATAGTCAAAATGTATATCAGCAATAATTGGTATATTGACACTAGACTTTATCTTTCCTATATTTTTAGCGGCTTTAATATCAGGAACAGCAACCCTAACTATATCACAACCAGCTTCCTCTAGCCTTTTTATTTGAGCTATTGTAGCATCTGCATCTCTTGTATCAGTGTTCGTCATAGATTGTATACTTATAGGGTTTTCTCCTCCTATTTTTACATTTCCCACACTTACTTCTTTAGTCTTTCTTCTCTCGTAACTCATATTCCACCTCTATATATTATTTTATATTAAATCTCTTTAAATATTAAAACACTATAACCTACATGTATATTATAAATTAAAAAGCTATATAGTTAAATAAGAACAAATTTCATACATAAAATTAATTTATTCTTATTTAAAACTACATAGCCCCTTTTCTTAAACTCTCTAAAAAACTAAATTACTGAAATAATCTTAGTATATCTTTATATGTGATAAAAAGCATAAATAACATTAAGGCTCCAAAACCAACAACATTTATCATACCTTCTTTATTTGGATCGAGTTTTTTACCACCTCTAACAGCTTCTAATAATAACATAAGTATTCTCCATCCATCAAGTGCTGGTATTGGCAATAGGTTTACTATACCTAAATTTAAGCTTATGACAGCTGCTAAATACACTACATTTATAACACCTGTACGAGCTGCATCTGACACCATACCAATAACACCTACTGGTCCTGCAACAGCATTACCAATTCCTCCTGGAACACGACCTGTAATCATTTGGCCTAAGAAAGTTAACATTTGTTTTGTCATATCTACAGTAGTTTTACACGCATTTACTATTGAACCAAAAAAGTCTTTTTCTCTTTGTGGTTGAATCCCTATTTCATACTTTCCATTGTTATTTTTAGGTGTTACACTTATAACTTTATCACTTCCATCTCTAGTTATACTAAGTTTCAATTCTCCACCAGAAGAAGTATTTATTATATTTGCAACTTCATCCCAAGTCTTAACAGAGTTGCCATTAATTTTATTTATCTTATCCCCAACTTGAAGTCCTACAGCTTGTGCAGGAGTATCTGGCATTATATTTCCTAGTTTAGTTGTTGGAGAACCTATATATAAAAAGACTGGTACTAAAAGTATTGCTGCTAATATTATATTAAATATTGGCCCTGCTACAATAGTACTAAATCTTTGTAATATAGATTTATTTCCGAAAGAATTTGGACTTATTTGTTCTTCATCTTCACCTTCCATACTGACATATCCACCAATTGGTAGAGCTCTTATAGAATACTCAGTATCTTTTTTTACACTATATATCTTAGGTCCCATACCTATAGAAAATTCATTTACTTTGATACCACTTCTTTTTGCAAATATAAAATGTCCTAACTCATGTATTAATACAATTATACTAAATAGTATTAATGCAGCTATTATAGTCATAAATTCACCTTCCTATTTCTTTATCAGATTTGTAACATAAGCTCTACTCCATCTATCTGTTTCCAAAATTTCCTCTAATGTTGGTTTACTTATGCTACTATGAACTTCTAAAGTCTTCTCTATGTAATATGGTATGTCATAGAAACCAATTTTATCCTCTAAAAATTCACTTACTAAAACTTCATTTGCTGAATTTAGAACAGAAGAATAAGTTCCTCCCATTTTTAAACATTCATAAGCCAATTTTAGACATGGAAAAGTTTCTAAATCTGGTTCTTCAAAAGTTAAAGTACTAAATTTTGAGAAATTCATTCTTTCAAAACTACTTTCCATTCTATCTGGATATGTAAGAGCATATTGTATTGGCAGTCTCATATCTGGACATCCTAATTGAGCAATTATTGAACTATCTGCATACTGTACCATTGAATGGATTATACTTTGTGGGTGAACTATTACATCTATATTTTCTTCTTCTACTCCAAACAACCATCTAGCTTCTATTACTTCAAGACCTTTATTCATAAGTGTTGAAGAATCAATACTTATCTTTCTTCCCATACTCCAGTTTGGATGCTTCAAAGCTTCATTCTTAGTTATATTTACAAGTTCATCCTTTTTCTTCCCTCTAAATGGACCACCAGATGCTGTAAGTATTATCTTTTCTATATTTTTTTTATTTTCTCCATTTAGACATTGAAATATAGCACTATGTTCACTATCAACAGGAAGAATATTTACATTATATTTTTCTGCCTCTCTCATTACGAGCTCACCAGCAGTTACTAACGTTTCTTTATTCGCTAATGCTATGTCTATTCCCTTTTTTATTGCACAAAGAGTTGGAACTAATCCTATCATACCCACTACAGCAGTTAAAAGTACATCAACTTCATCAAGTGATGATATTGCTTTTAATCCTTCCATACCTGCTAAAACTTCTATTTCTATATTTTTTGGTAACATTTCTTTTAATTTTAATGCTTTGTTTTTCTCAAAAACTGTTACATATTTAGGTTTAAATTCTACTATTTGTTCTAACAATAATTCAACATTACTATTAGCTGATATTGCAACTATCTCAAACTTATCTCTATTTTCTCTAACCACATCCAAAGTTTGCTTACCTATAGAACCAGTAGAACCTAAAATTGATATTTTTTTCATATAATAATCCTTTCTAATAATAAATATACCCTACCAAGACATTATAACACTACTAAAACAATTATTTTTACTATTCACAGAAATTTCATATGATATTCTACAAGTTAAAATCAATCCATTATTTCTGTATTTTCTAAAATATTATAAAATGCTCTAGTATTATTAGATATCTCTTTTTATTTCTACAACATCCTCTATTTTACAGTCTAGTGCTAGACATATCTTCTCCATTGTATCCATAGAAACAGATTTATCATTTCCTAATCTACCTAAAACAGAAATACTTATACCTGATATACTTACAAATTCCATTTTCTTTATTTTTCTATCAATTAATAGCTTCCATAATGGCGCATATGAAATCATGTTATCACCTCGCAAAATATATTTTATCATATTTTATCTATTTTGGAAAATTTTCATCTATTTAGATAAATAGATGAAAATTATAGTTTAGTAAATATAAATATGTTAAAATAAGTCAAAGTAATAGATTCAAAAACTATACTCTTAAAGAAGATGATTAAATGAAAGGAGATAGTATGTTATATTTATTAAAAATTAATCAATTTGAAAAAAGTCATGATATAGGAATTTTTAAAAATGAACAATCAATATATAAATTCATTGAGAAAATACCCTTTATAAAAAAAGAGAGTAATAATTTTAATTATATAAATTACTACATGGAATTTGAAGATATTCCTGAATATTATGAGGTAAATTTCAATAACTATTTATACATTATTACTCGATTTTCATTCATACCAGATGGAACAGAGATATTTTTTACTTGGGAAGAAATCCATTGTTGGGATGAAGAGGTCGCTATTGAGAAAACTTTTATAAAGGGGGAAACATTGGTAGATTCATATAACTTTCCAAATACCGAAGTAAAAGACTATATACAAAAGCGAGAATCATTATATACAGAAACAAAAAGATATTATGAAGAGAAAGGATTAAAAATTGAAAGACATGCACTTGGTTCAGAAGATGGCGAATATGTTGAACTTATAAATGATTCCATACTTTATTTGCTAGATGTACGTGCAGTTGAGATATGGGAACAATCAAAAAATATAGAAGAGTTTCTGCATAAGTATAAAAAAAATTTGATTAAATAATGAAAATAGCCATGTAACTAATAACTACAGAATTTATCTGCTTTTAAAAGTTACATAGCTATTTTCATTACTAGCAATTATAGACCGCCTTTTTAAAACCAACCAATCTTTATCTAATAAAAAATTTAATAGTACTATATACAAAAGGTGCAACTAATATAACACTATCGAATCTATCTAATATACCCCCATGACCAGGTATTATCTTTCCATAATCCTTTATCCCTACATATCTCTTTATAGAAGATGCAAACAAATCTCCTAACTGAGCTATTACACTTCCTATACTTCCTATTATCGCCAATTGAAGCAAATTAATGCCAAATAAATATCCAAATAAAATACAACAAAGTGTACTTCCTATTATTCCTCCAATAGCTCCTTCTATAGTCTTTTTAGGACTAACTTTAGGAATTAACTTGTGTTTTCCAAGTAAATAACCACTAAAATATGCAAATATATCTGTCATAAAAGATATCACAAATATAAGCCATACATATATACTCCCTTTTTCAAATCCATTTATAGTTATGACTATAAAGTCTAAAAATACTCCTATATAAAAAATCCCTAAAAATGTAATCGAAACATCTATAACATTGTTTTTGCCCATCAACATATAAATTATACTTGCTAAAAATAAAATAAAAATCACTGCATAAGTATATTCCAATGGCAAGTTAAAAATATTTTTTACAGCTAAATAAATAGAAAATAAATATCCTATAACGAATATTGGATGTATATCTTTTATTTTAAATGCCTTATAAAACTCATGTAATGCAATATAAACTATTGCCGTCTCAGCTATATATAGAGGAATCCCTCCATATACAACAAATAGAAATAATGGAACCAGAGCTAGTGAAGCAATAATTCTTGTAAGCATAAAATAATCTCCTTACTTAAGTCCTCCAAATCTTCTATCCCTTTTTTGATATACGTATATAGCCTTCTGTAATTCTTCTTTTTTAAAATCAGGCCAATGTATATCAGTAAAGTAAAACTCAGAATAAGCAACTTCCCAAAGTAAAAAGTTACTCAATCTTTGTTCACCACTTGTTCTTATTACTAAGTCTGGATCTGGTATAGACTTTGTGCTTAAATAGTTTTTTATAATATCTTCATCAATATTGTTTATATCTATTTTACCACTTTCACAATTTTTTACTATATCTATAAGAGCATTTTTTATATCTGCCCTACTTCCATAGTTCAATGCCAAATTTAAGTTAACTCCTGTATTGTCTTTTGTCATTTCCTTAGCTGAGTTTAATTCTCTTATACAAGTTTTTGGTAAAGCACTTATATCTCCTATAGCAGTTACTTTTACATTGTTTTGGTGAAGTTCAGCTATTTCATTTCTTAAGTATGTAGATAATAAGTTCATAAGTGTGTCAACTTCGAGTTTCGGTCTCTTCCAATTTTCTGTTGAAAATGCATATAATGTCAAGTGCTTAACACCTAAATTTGAGCATTCTTTTACTATATCTCTTATAGTTTCTACTCCAGCCTTATGTCCTGCAGTTCTTGGAAGAAATCTAGATTTTGCCCATCTTCCATTTCCATCCATTATAATAGCAATATGAGTAGGTATGTTATTTAAGTCTATGTCATATATAATGTTGTTATTCATATTTTGCCTCCAATATTGTTCTGACTCCTTAAATTAAGGAGTCAGAAAAGTATGTGATTATTATTTCTACACTATCACCTATCTCAGATATTTTTATAACTCTAGGAACTACAAGTTTATCCTTATCCTTTTTACCTTCAATAGATTTTATGGTATAATTGACATCTTGTTCATCAAAATATTGTTTTACCTCATCTACATGAAGACCTAAAAGGTTATAATATTTTTTCAATATTATACCTCCATTATATCCTTTTCTTTTTTAGATAATAATGTATCTATTTCTTTTATAAATTTATCAGTCATTTTTTGAACTTCATCTTGTGCTTTTTTTAATTCATCTTCAGTTAATTCTCCGCCTTTTTCCATCTTTTTAATTTTCTCATTGGCGTCTCTTCTTTCATTTCTTATTCTAACTTTAAAATCTTCTGCAGCTTTGCTAGCTTTTTTAGCTAATTCTTTTCTTCTTTCTTCTGTTAAAGCAGGTACAGAAAGTCTTATAACCTCACCATCATTTGATGGATTTAATCCTAAATCTGAATTAGCTATAGCTTTTTCTATTTCATGCATAGCAGATTTATCCCAAGGAGATATCATTAATATTCTTGGCTCTGGTACAGATATAGCACCAATTTGATTTATTGGAGTTGGAGTTCCATAATAATCAACTCTTATTTTGTCTAGCATTTGTGCATTAGCTCTTCCAGCTCTTATAGTTCCAAATTCGAACTTTAAAGCATCAATTGTCCCATTCATTTTCTCTTCTAATTGCTTATGTATTTCTAGTTTCATAATTTTACTCCTCCTTCATTCTTCATTATTTTACAGTAGTTCCTATATTTTCACCTTTTACTGCTCTTATTATATTCTCTGTTGTAAGCTCAAATACCTTTATTGGAATTTTATTATCCATACATAAAGATGTAGCTGTAGAGTCCATTACTTTTAACTCTTTTTGTATAACTTCCATGTGACTTAATTCTGTAAATTTCTTAGCATCTGCATGTACTTTTGGATCCTTGTCATATACTGCATCAACATTTTTAGCTAACAAGATAACTTCTGCCTCCATTTCAGCAGCACGTAAAGCAGCAGTTGTATCAGTTGTAAAGTAAGGGTTTCCTGTTCCTGCACCAAATATAACAACTCTTTCCTTTTCTAAATGTCTAACTGCTCTTCTTCTTATATATGGTTCTGCAATTTGTCTCATGTCTATAGCAGTTTGAACTCTTGTAGCAACATCTATATTTTCTAGTGCATCCTGTAGTGCCATTGCATTCATAACTGTAGCTAACATGCCTATATAGTCAGCAGTGGTTCTGTCCATTCCTTCACTAGTTCTACCTCTCCAGAAGTTTCCTCCACCTACTACTACAGCTACTTCAACACCTATTTCTTGTATTTTTTTAATAGCAATAGCAATATCATTAACTACATCATTATTTATACCAAAACCTCTTTCTCCTGCTAATGCTTCTCCACTTAATTTCAACAATACCCTTTTGTACATTGGTTTATCCATCAGAAACCTCCTATTTCAATCCTTCATATCCATTTTTTCTATTTTTTAAAAAAGAGAACACTTGCGTGTTCTCTCTTTGGTTATTACTTAAGTTGCTTAGCAACTTCTTCTGCAAAGTTTTCTTCTCTCTTTTGTATACCTTCACCAACTTCGAATCTCACAACTTTAACAACTTTTATATCAGAACCTACTGCTTTAGCAACATCAGCAACTAATTGTTTAACAGTTATATCTGGATTTTTAACGAAAGTTTGTTCTAATAAACAAACCTCTTTTAATTCTTTTTCTAATCTTCCTTTAACCATTTTTTCAACTATATTAGCTGGCTTTCCTTCATTTAAAGCTTGTTGAGTTAATACTTCTGTTTCATGTGCTATGTATTCAGCATCTACTTCATCTCTTGAAACATACTTAGGATTCATAGCAGCAACTTGCATAGCTACATCTTTACCTAATTCTAAAACTTTAGCATCTCTAGCTTCTGTTTCCATTTCAACAAGAACACCTATTTTTCCACCACCATGAATGTATCCAGCAACTTGTCCATTAGTTACAACTTTAGCAAATCTTCTAAAGTCTAATTTTTCACCTATTTTTGCAACTCTATTATTTAAAACTTCTTGTAAAGTTATTCCCTCTTTATGAGTTTCACCTAATAGAGAGGCTATATCTTCTTTATCAGTAGCTAATGCCATACAAGCAGCATCTTTAACGAATACTTTGAAGTCTTCGTTTTTAGCAACGAAATCTGTTTCTGAGTTAACTTCTACCATAGAAGCAACTGTATTATCATCGTTCATTTCTATTGCAACTAGACCTTCAGCAGCAACTCTACCAGCTTTTTTAGCAGCTTTTGATAATCCTTTTTCTCTTAATAAATCTACTGCTTTTTCCATATTTCCTTCAGCTTCTTGTAAAGCTTTCTTGCAGTCCATCATCCCTGCGCCTGTACTTTCTCTTAACTCTTTTACCATTTGAGCAGTTATATTAGCCATTTTTTAAGTTTCCTCCTACTTATTCTATTCCATATTATAAATGGTAAGGGCGACCCTTACCATTTAATTGTCAAATTATTATTCTTGGTCTTCAGCTACTTCTTCTTCAGCACCTTGTCTACCTTCAATTACAGCTGTTGCCATAGCACCAGTTATTAATTTTACAGCTCTTATAGCGTCATCATTTCCTGGTATAGCAAAGTCTAATTGTTCTGGGTCACAGTTAGTATCAACTATACCAACTACTGGTATACCTAATCTATGAGCTTCTTGAATAGCTATGTTTTCTTTTCTTGGGTCAACTACGAACATTGCACCTGGTAATTCAGGCATGTCTTTTATTCCACCTAAGTATTTTTCTAGTTTTTCTTTTTCAGCTCTTAATTTTATAACTTCTTTTTTAGGAAGAACATTAAATACACCTTCTTCTTCCATTTTTTCTAATTCTCTTAATTTATTTATTCTAGTTTTTATAGTTTTGTGGTTTGTTAACATTCCACCTAACCATCTTTCATTAACAAAGTACATTCCACATCTTTCAGCTTCATCTTTTATAGCATCTTGAGCTTGTTTTTTAGTTCCTACAAATAAGATTGGCTTTCCTGTTTCAGCTACTTCTTTAGTGAACTTGTAAGCTTCTTCAACTTTTTTAACTGTTTTTTGTAAGTCTATTATATATATTCCATTTCTTTCTGTGAATATATACTTAGCCATTTTAGGGTTCCATCTTCTCGTTTGATGACCAAAGTGAACACCTGCTTCTAATAATTGTTTCATTGATATTACTGACATTATTCTACCTCCTGGTTTTATACCTCCAGCTTGATCTTCTCCCTAAAAAACCATGTAATAGGCACCTTTTAAGGATCCCAATGCTGTGTGTGATTTATTTTATTTTTTCACCTCTAGTAGTATATCATAGAGGTGAAAAAATAACAATATTTTTTCCATATTTTCTATTTTTATATTTTTTTGTGTATTTTATACCATTTTTTTGAATTTAATTTGCAAATTTCATTTTTAATTTTGTTTTCAATGGTATGTTATTTACACTATTATTACTTACTATATCTACACTTCCAAGTAACTCTCCTGAATCAGTATAGTATTTTATAGTACCCATAGTATCACCTTTTTTAACAGGATACTCTATATTTTTAATCTTCACTTCAGATTTTATATTTTCATCATCTTTTAATATTGTATAAAGTTCATCTTTTGCTTTTAATGTAACCTCTAACTCTTTCATTCCTTTTATATATTTCTTACCAATAAAACTATCTTTATCAATTACTTTTTTCATATCGAAATTTTCTTTCCCGTATTTCAGTAATGCTAAAGAAGCAGATGTTCTTTTATTTTTATGATTAGTGCCCAATACAACACCTATTACTCTACGTTTTTTCTCGTTTTTATCATTTTTATTTACAACCATGGAAAATGATAAGCAATATCCAGCATTACCAGTGTATCCAGTTTTTATACCATCTACTTCTGGTATAATTCTTAATAGTGCATTTGTATTGCTTTTTTCAAAACTTCTATCTGAATTTGTATATGTCTCCATATCAGTTATAGCTGTTACTTGTTTTTCATAATGGTCAAACATGTATTTTCCAAGAATAGCTATATCTTTTGCAGTAGATATATTTTCTTTTGCTGGTTTTTTGGGATTACTTAAATCGTATATCGGAAGACCATTTGGATTTAGAAAATGCGTATTAGTCATTCCTATTTCTTTTGCTTTTTTATTCATTCTATCCACAAATGCTTCCTTAGATTTACAAATATGTTTTGCTATAGCAATTGCCGCATCATTTCCTGATACAATCATAAGACCTCTCATAAGCTCTATAAGTGGCACTTCTTCACCATCTTTAAGTTTATAACTTGACCCTTTTACTGATGCAATAGATTTGTCTATTTTTACTCTGTCAGTTTCTTTTACTTCTTTATTTTCAATAGCTTCTATTGCAAGTAAAAAAGTCATCATCTTACTTAAGCTAGCTAATGGTACCTTCATATCAGGTTCTTTACTATATAAAACTCTACCTGTCTCTTGGTCTATAAGTATAGATGTTTTTGAATATTTGTCTACAGATTTTTCATCTGCATATGAACAACTTGGTATTATAAAAACTAGAATCATGGCTAATGCTATAATTTTTTTTATTGCATTTTTCAAATTTTTCACCTTCTTGGATTATTAAGTATATTTATATTTAAATTTTCCCTATTTAGTCCAATTTATATCTAGTAATTAATACCTATCCATATTTACACATATATTATTTTAACATTCTCTTAATAATAACAGATGCCCAAATCGCTCCTATTGTAACTCCAAAAAATACTTCTATTCCTACTAAAATTTTACCAACCAAACCTGTAGCAACCATATCTCCATATCCTACTGTACTAAATGTAGCCATACTAAAATACCATAAGTCTATATACATTTTTAAAATTTCACTTACTGAATAATCAGCTATGTTATTTATATTTAAAGCTATAAGTGTACTATTTGAAGTTTCTATACCTACAAATAGGTATAATAAAGCAAAAATACTTATTATAGCTATAATAATAAATAATATATTCCAGGGTTTTTCTCCATATCCTGTAGTATAACGTGCCATTTGATCAAAAAACTTTTCAACTAAATAATCGCTGAATGTGGGATAATCAGAGCGTTTCATTATTTTACTGCTATAAATTCTTTCCTTATAATAGTAAGGGCCTATCCTCTCATATTCCCCAATTTTTGTTGCTTGATTTCTAGCTATCCTATAATTTATTTTTCCATGTTTATACTCGCTTTTTTCATACTCTACATTTTTCAGTACAAATTTTGTACACATACTAAAAATTATTCCATCCATTCGTGGAAAATTTTCTACCTTATTAACTACTAAATCAGGCCCTTTAAATTTTACTTTTTCGAATATAATATCATTTATATGCTCTTTGTTAAATTTCGTCTTATTAAAATCACAATTTCCTAAGAACACACAACCATTAAAAAATACCTGTTTTTTAAATTCTGTATAATCAAAAATAGCATTCTTTTTAAAAATATACTTTTTAAAATTTGCTTTCTGTTTAAATATAGCTTCAGAAAAATTTAATATGTCATAATCATAAATTAATGTTTCTTCAGCATTGAATTCATTTTCAAACACAAATCCATTAAATTCACTTATCTTTTCTTTATAAAGAGTATCCATCATTAGTTGTATCTCTTCATCAGACTTATTTTCTTTATGAAAGATACAATATCCAGAGGAATCTGCTTCTCTATGACATTTTTTTCTCTCATCTATTTTAGATATCCATTTACAATTCATAAATATCCTCCAGTACAAAACAATTATTACTATTTTGTATTAGTTTGGATATTATTTTATTTTATATACTTAAATAGTTACAAAATATATATTAAATTTTTTAATCTTTTTCTTCTACTTTCAATTTGTTTCCTATAAAAAATAATAAATTTTATATATATTTTTATTTCCTTGCATAGTAAATATGATTCTAAAACTACTTATCATTTTTAAGTAATTTCGTAACTATATTTAATGCTACTAAATCATCCATAAACCCTATTGGAAATACAAAATCTGGAATTACATCTGTCGATATAACAAAATAAAGTAGCATACTTCCAATCAATAAATATTTCTTTATTGTAAGTCCATTTGTGCAAAAGTCAGCATACATTTCTCTTAATCTGTCTGTAAATTGTCCTTGCTTTTCAATAGAATCTATCTTTTTATTAAAATTATCAAAAAGTAACTTTTTACCTTCATCCGTTTGGACATATAATTTACACTTACTTAATTCTTTTTCAATATTTCCATTAAAATTATTATCATTGATTAAATTTGCAAATCCAAGAACATCATCAAAATTACTAAAATCACTATCTGTATTAAATATTTGATTATTATTATTTCTAAATTCATATCCTGAAGCTTTTAATAATTCTTCTAGATTAATATTTAAATGTATTGCCATCTTTTCTAAATGATTTATATTTGGCTTTTGTTTATTATTAGCTATACGAGAAATAGTAGATTTATCAATTCCACTTTTTTTACTCAATTCTCCCATTGATATTTCTTTTTCTTCTAATAAAATCTTCAACAAATCACCGAAATTCCCAACCTTGTTATGTTGCTCCATTATTTTCACCTGCTTTATTATGATTGGTTTTATATTATTATATAATATGATTTTTTTGTTATTTAGGTGTTGTATGATGTTGAAATTTTATCAACAATCTATTGGTTTATCTGTAACAATTTATCCATTTTTACAATACTATAACTAATATAAGTACAAAATTTAAGAGAAAGGATGTTAATCTACTGTGATTGAATCAATTTTATTAGTGACTTCTCTTTGTATAGATGCCTTTGTAACAAGCTTTGGATATGGCGTAAATAAAGTTAAAGTTCCTTTATATTCAAATATAATTATTAGTGTAGTTTGTTCAGCTATTTTGGCAATATCACTTTTTGCAGGTACAATAGTTAGAGATTTTTTACCTCAAAATATAACAATGTTAATATGTTTCTTTATCTTATTTTTATTAGGAAGCGCTCGACTAACTGAAAGCTTTTTTAAATCTTATTTTAAGAAAAAATCCATACATTCAAAAGATTATAACTTTAATATGTTGGACCTTAAATTAAATTTTAATGTAAGTATCGAACCAGATACTTTAGATACAAGTAAATCTAAATTGCTTAAATCTGCTGAAGCATTTACACTTGCTATTGCTCTAAGTTTAGATGGATTAGCAATTGGATTTGGTAGTGGTCTTGTAGGTGTAAATTATATACAAGTTATTCTATTTTCTTTAATATCAAATGTAATTGCAGTATTATTTGGTTATTTACTAGGAAATGTATTTGCTAAAAATGTAAATTTAAATTTATCTTGGTTAAGTGGTTTAATCCTATTGGTCATTGGATTTATGAAGATATATTAATAAAGAAGAGTCTGGAAATATTTATGTGTATTCTTTAA